>DASXPS010000070.1 GCA_036493475.1 Sporichthyaceae bacterium
TCCGGCAGCGCCCGCCGCTCCGGCCCCGGCCCAGTCCAGCAGCCCGGATCCGATGACCGGATCGATTGCGGGCGGTTCGGGCCCGGACGGGCAGGACGGCGCAGCAGGCAGCGCGATGTCGTCCGGCTCGAGCATCCCGAACGGCGAACAGTCCGGCGCCGCGGCCCCCGCCGCGAACAACGGTGACTCCGGGGCCGACTCCGGCAGCGCGCTCAACCCGGCCGGCGGTTCGCCGCAGTAAGCGATCGGCCGGATTCCGGCCCGACCTCACGGACTCCGGGTGGCATTGCCACCCGGAGTCCGTCCATGTGCGGGCTTGCAATGAACACCGGATTAAGCTGCCGATATGAGCCCGGCCCGGGACAACGCCATCATCACCTACACCAAGGGCGCCGCTACGACGGCCAAGCCCACGGCCACGTCCAAGACCAAGGCCTGAGCTGGCCACCGCAGGGGACGACCTCGCGCGGCTGCGCGAGCTCGACCGACGTCTGCTGTGGCATCCGTACGACTCGATGACCGCACCGGGCCCGGTGCAGCCCGTGCTGTCCGCCTCGGGCGCGCGGCTGCAGCTGGCCGACGGCCGGGAGGTCGTCGATGCCATGTCCTCGTGGTGGGCGGCCATCCACGGCTACCGCCACCCGGTGCTCGACGCCGCGGTGCGCGACCAACTCGACCGCGTGGCGCACGTGATGTTCGGTGGGCTGACCCATCCCAGCGCGGTCGGCCTGGCGCAGCGGCTGGTGGCCATTACCCCGGAGGAATTGCAGCACGTGTTCCTCACCGACTCCGGGTCGGTCTCGGTCGAGGTCGCCATCAAGATGGCCATCCAGTACTGGCGGGCTACCGGTCGGCCGCGGCACCGCCTGCTCACGGTGCGCGGCGGCTACCACGGCGACACCTTCGCCACCATGGCCGTCTGCGACCCGGTCGGCGGCATGCACCACCTGTTCTCCGGCGCACTGCCCGAGCACCTGTTCGCCCCGCGGCCGCCGGACGGCTTCGACGCCGGGCTGGATGACGCCTGGTTCGCCGCGGTGCAGGCGTTGCTGGCGGAGCACCGCGACGAGGTGGCCGCAGTGATCGTGGAGCCGGTGGTGCAGGGCGCGGGCGGCATGCGCTTCCACTCCCCGGCCTGTGTGCGGGCGCTGCGCGAGCTGTGCGATGCCGCCGGGGTGTTGCTGATCCTCGACGAAATCGCCACCGGCTTCGGCCGCACCGGCGCGCTGTTCGCCTGCGAGCACGCCGGGATCAGCCCGGACATCCTGTGCGTGGGCAAGGCGATGACCGGCGGCTACCTGTCCATGGCCGCCACCCTGTGCACCCCCGAGGTCGCCGCTCGGGTCAGCGCGCCGGAGGCCGGCGGCGCCCTGATGCACGGACCCACCTATATGGCGAACCCGCTGGCCGCGGCGGTGGCCTGCGCAAGCATCGACCTATTACTGGGTCAGGACTGGGCCGGCCGGGTCGCGCAGATCAGCGTGGCCCTGGCCGCGGGGCTGGCCCCGGCCCGGGACCTGCCCGGCGTGGCCGACGTCCGGGTACTCGGCGCGATCGGTGTGATCGAGACCACACGGCCGGTCGATGTGCGGGCCGCAACCGCGGCCGCGCTGGAACGCGGGGTGTGGATCCGACCGTTCCGCAACCTGATCTACACGATGCCGCCCTACATCTGCACGCAGACCGAACTGGAGGTCATTGCCACTGCGCTGGTGGCTGCGGCCGGCACCGCCTGAAACACATCCGCCCCGCCGATCGATGAACCCTGTACAGAGGTAACCTGAGAATTCGCAAAGGGGCGGGCAGGATTGCGTCCGCCCGACCGCGCCACCGGCCTCGGAGACACAGCACCGTGAATAAGCAGGTCCAACAACTCGATCGGGTCATCATTCGCTTCGCCGGCGACTCCGGCGACGGTATGCAGCTCACCGGTGACCGGTTCACCGCGGAAACGGCGAGCTTCGGCAACGACCTCTCGACGCTGCCGAACTTCCCCGCCGAGATCCGCGCCCCGGCCGGGACGCTGCCCGGCGTCTCGAGCTTCCAGCTGCACTTCGCCGACCACGACATCATGACGCCGGGCGACGCCCCGAACGTCTTGGTGGCGATGAACCCGGCAGCGCTGAAGGCGAACATGGCCGACCTGCCCCGCGGGGCCACGATCATCGCCGACTCCGACGAGTTCACCAACCGCAACCTGACCAAGGTCGGCTACAAGAACAACCCCTTGGAGGACCACTCCCTCGAGGGCTACCACGTGCACGCCCTCTCGCTGACCACCCTGACCGTCGAGGCGCTCAAGGACAGCGGGCTGACCCGCAAGGACGCCGAGCGGGCGAAGAACATGTTCGCCCTCGGCCTGCTGTCCTGGATGTACGGGCGGCCGTCGGAGGGCACCGAGAAGTTCCTCGCGGTGAAGTTCGCCCGCAAGCCGGACATCCGCGACGCCAACATCGCGGCATTCCGGGCCGGTTGGAACTACGGCGAGACCACCGAGGACTTCGCGGTCTCCTACGAGGTCAAACCCGCCAGGATGCCACCGGGCATGTACCGCAACATCACCGGCAATCTCGCCCTGTCCTACGGCCTGATCGCCGGAGCGCAGTTGGCCAAGTTGCCGCTGTTCATGGGCGCGTACCCGATCACCCCGGCCAGCGACATCCTGCACGAGCTGTCCCGACACAAGGGCATGGGCGTGCGCACCTTCCAGGCCGAGGACGAGATCGCCGCAATCGGCGCGGCGCTGGGTGCCGCGTTCGGTGGGGCGCTGGGGGTCACCGCCAGCTCCGGGCCGGGCATCGTGCTCAAGCAAGAGGCAATCGGGCTGGGCGTCAGCCTCGAGCTGCCGATGGTCATCGTCAACGTGCAGCGTGCCGGACCGGCCACCGGGTTGCCCACCAAGACCGAGCAGGCCGACCTGTTGATGACCATGTACGGGCGCAACGGCGAGGCGCCGGTGGCCATCGTCGCCGCGCAGTCCCCCGCGGACTGCTTCGACGCCGCGGTGGAAGCGATTCGCCTCGCGACCAAGTACCGCACCCCGGTTTTCCTGCTCTCCGACGGGTATTTGGCCAACGGCGCCGAGCCGTGGCAAATCCCGGACGTGGACGACCTGCCCGATCTCACCGTGACGTTCGCAACCGAGACCAACCACGAGACCGAGGACGGTGCCCGCACGTTCTGGCCGTACAAGCGGGACCCGCAGACGTTGGCCCGCCCGTGGGCGATTCCCGGCACGCCCGGCCTGGAGCACCGCATCGGCGGCATCGAGAAGGCCGATGGGCACGGCAACATCTCCTACGACCCGCTCAACCACGACCTGATGGTCCGCACCCGCCAGGCGAAGATCGACAACATCGCCTACGACATCCCGCCGCTGACCGTGGACGACCCGTCCGGGCAGGCCAACGTGCTGGTGCTGGGCTGGGGGTCGACCTACGGCCCGATCGGCGCGGCCTGCCGGCGGGTGCGCCAGGCCGGCGGCAACGTGGCCAGCGCGCACCTGCGGCATCTGCACCCGTTCCCGGCGAACATCGCCGAGGTGCTGCGCAACTACGACCGGGTCATCGTCCCGGAGATGAACCTGGGCCAGCTCAGCCTGCTGCTGCGCGCGAAATATCTGGTGGACGTGGTCGGGTTCAACAAGGTGCGTGGCCTGCCGTTCAGCGTCGGCGAGCTCACCGACGCCATCAACGACATGATCAACATGCTGGCCGAGGCCCAACGGGTCGAGCGCAGCAAGCGCCGCAAACCGCTAACACCTGGAGCCAACTGATGCCCCCGCGCGACAGTGCCAAAGCCGGCCCGCCGCCCGGCCTGGCCTACAAGAGCCTGGAACTGGTGCCCAAGACCGACCGGTCGCAGAGCGCCAAGGACTTCAAGTCCGACCAGGAGGTGCGCTGGTGCCCCGGCTGCGGGGACTACGCGATTCTGGCCGCGGTGCAGGGATTCCTGCCGGAGCTGGGTCTGCGCCGGGAGAACGTCGTGTTCATCTCGGGTATCGGCTGCTCCTCGCGGTTCCCCTACTACCTGAACACCTACGGCATGCACTCCATCCACGGGCGTGCGCCGGCCATCGCCACCGGGTTGTGCACCACGCGTCCGGATCTGTCGGTGTGGGTGGTCACCGGTGACGGCGACGCGCTGAGCATCGGCGGCAACCATCTGATCCACGCGCTGCGCCGCAACGTCAACCTGAAGATCCTGCTGTTCAACAACCGGATCTACGGTCTGACGAAGGGTCAGTACTCCCCGACGTCGGAGTTGGGCAAGGTCACCAAGTCCACCCCGCTCGGCTCGCTGGACAACCCGTTCAACCCGGTCTCGCTGGCGCTGGGCGCGGAGGCCACGTTCGTGGCCCGCACTCTCGACTCCGACCGCAAGCACCTCACCTCGGTGCTGCGCGCGGCCGCCGAACACTCCGGCACCGCGCTGGTGGAGATCTACCAGAACTGCAACATCTTCAACGACGGCGCCTTCGAGCCGCTGAAGGACCAGGCCACCGCGGACCACCACCTGATCCGCCTGGAGCACGGCGCACCGATCCGGTTCGGCGCCAACGGCGAACGAGGAGTGTTCCGCGGCCCGAACGCCTCGCTGCAGGTTCTCGAGGTCACCGAGGACAACGCCGGTGAGGTGTTGGTGTTCGACGCGCACGCCGACGACCCGGGGTTGGCCTTCCGGTTGTCCCGGCTGACCGACCTGACCCTGGACAAGACACCGATCGGGGTGTTCCGCGACGTCACCCGACCGACCTACGACGCCAGCATGACGGCTCAGTTGCGCAGTGCCGCGGCCAAACCGTCGGACCTGCAACGATTGCTGCGCGGAACGGACACCTGGACCATCAACTAAGTCCTTCGCCCGGACAGCTGCGGATCAACTGCACCCTTGATGGGACGTAAGGCTGATTCATTTTTGACGAAGGAACGGTTTCCGCCCGGCTCCGGAACCTGTGGCGCACCCGGGTCCATCTGACCGGTTGCGCGTTGCCGTGCTGCCCGCCCACCGGGCCCACGCCGCAGCGGGTGCCGGCGACACAGGCTCGTCGGCAGTTTGGCGCATGGGGCGCCTTACAGCAGACGGAGTGGTGTCAGTGATGGTGAAGCCGGGCATCGGTTGGGCGGCGGGCGTGATCAGCGGCGCGCTGCTCGTGGGCGGTATCACCACCGCCGCGGTCAAGGTGAATGGTTCGGACGCGGGCTGCGGCAACGGTTCCTCGGCCGCCGCATGCGCCGCTGCCGGTAACGGCAAGGCCGGCGCCGCGGTCACGTACGACAACGCCGCCGCGATCGGCACCCTGAACAAGAGCCTGGGCACTACGCACACGGCCTTGAACACCTCCACCGGCAAGGCCTCCGACGCGCTCGGCGCGGCCGGCGCCCTGCTGAACAACGTGCCCGGCCTGTCGGGCACCCCGGTGGCCGGTGTGCAGTCCACGCTGACCTCGCAGGTCAGCGGCGCGCTGCAGACCGCCAACGACCTGCTGGCCTCGGTGCAAGGCATCCTCAACGGCGGCAACCTGTCCGCCGACGCGCTGACCACCCAGGTCAACTCCGTGAAGACCAAGCTGGCCGGCACGAAGACGACCGTGGACGGCGCGTTCACCACCGCCCGCAACACCGTCAAGCTGGCCAAGGCGCAGGCCGACGCGACCGGCATCAAGGCGCTGGACACCTTCGACAGCACGCTGCTCACCGTCCAGGGGCAGTACGACAGCGCGTTCAACACCGCGATGCGCCAGGTCAACAGCGCGCTGAGCGCCGCGCTGAGCGCGATCAACGCCGTGGTGAACGCTGGCAAGGGCGCGGTCTCCAACCCGACCGGCACCGTGTCCAACCCGACCGGCGCCGTCAACGGCGTCACCGGCGCGGTCACTGGTGTGGTCGGCGGGGCCACCGGCGTCGTCAGCGGTGTCACCGGCGCGGTGTCCGGCACCGTGAGCGGCGTGACCGGCTCCGCCGGCAAGGTGACCGGGAGCACCGGCGGCCTGGTGCCCAGCACCGGCGGCCTGCCCATCGACCCGGCCAACCCGGTCGGTGCGGTCACCGGAGCGGTCAGCGGTGTCACCGGCGCGGTCAACGGCCTGACCAGCGGCCTGCTCGGCAACACCCTGGGTGGCTCCGGTCACTGAACTCAAGCCGGTGTGGGGAGCGGGACCGTGTCCCCCCGCTCCCCCCACCACCCCTCTCAGACGGCTGAGGGAAGGCGGGGGATTCTCCCGCTTGCCCCCAGCCGTCTGAGCGTTTTCACCATCGTCCGCCAAGACTTGTCCAGTTACGAGGTCCGCGGCGCCCGCACCCGTTGACGGCGTCCGGGGTTGCGTCAGACGCTGGCCGGGGCCAGAAAACCGGACGAAGCGGGACAAACGCCGATGCGATCGCTGACTTCCGCGGTCTGGATCTGGCTGTCCGGGCTGTCCATGCTGGTCGCGACCATGTCCGGGGCGATGCTGCCCGCGAACTCCCTGCTGGCCGCGAGCGAGTTGCCCAACACGTTCACGGTGGGTCCGTCCATCGCGTGGGGCAACTGCGTCGACGCCGGCCTGCACAAGGCGCACGCCCAGTGCGGGTCCCTGTCCGTCCCGCTGGACTACGCCCACCCGAGCGGGCAGCACATCACCATCGCGGTTTCCCGCATCCGCGCCACCGCCCCGGTCGCGAAGCGACAGGGCCCGCTGCTGATCAATCCCGGCGGCCCGGGCGACTCCGGCCTGACCCAGCCCGCGTACCTGGCGAGCGCGCTGCCCAAGGACGTCGCCGCCGCTTACGACCTGATCGGCTTCGACCCCCGCGGGGTGGGTCGCTCCCGACCCGCACTGGTGTGCAGCAGGGGCTACCAGAGCGGTGTCCGACCGCGGTACACCCCGCGCTCGGCGCAGGACCCCACGGTGCAAACCTGGCTGAAGCGGTCCGCGGATTTCGCCCGCGCGTGTGCGAAGAATCAACCGGCGCTGCTTCCGCACCTGACCACGGTGGACGCGGCCAAGGACCTGGACCAGTTGCGTCAGGCGCTGGGCGCGCGCCGGATCAACTACTACGGCTTTTCCTACGGCACCTATCTGGGCCAGGTCTACGCGACGCTGTTCCCCACCCACACCCGACGGCTGGTGCTGGACGGCGTGGTGGACCCCAGCGGAGTCTGGTACGGCGCCGAACATGCCCAGGACGTGGCCTTCCAGACCGCAATCGAGCACTTCTTCGGTTGGGTAGCCGCGCACGACAAGGTGCTGCACCTGGGCGCCACCCAGAAGGCGGTGCAGGCCCGTAACGTCCGGGAGCAGCACGCGCTGGACCGCAAGCCGGTCGGCGTGATCGGCGGCGACGAGTGGAACGACGTGTTCCTGGACGCCGGATACTTCCAGTCCGACTGGCCGGACATCGCCGCCGCCTGGCGGGACTGGGACGCGGGCAAACGCGCCCCGTTCCTCGGCCGGTACCGCGACAACCTGGAGGACCAGGACAACGACTACGCGATGTACCTCGGGGTGCAGTGCGTCGACGCCCCGTGGCCGCGGGACTTCGCGACCTGGCAGCGCGACGCGCAACGTCTATCCGCGCACGCAGGGTTCGAGACCTGGCCGAACGTCTGGTACGACGCACCCTGCCTGACCTGGCCGGTGCCCGCCGGGCGTCCATTGTCGATCAACGGGCTGCTCACCCCCGAGGTGCTGCTGGTCAATTCCACGCTGGACGGCGCCACGCCATACCCCGGTGCCCTGGCCGTGCGCCGGTCGTTCCCGCACGCGGCGCTGGTCGCGCAGGTCGGCTCGGTCAGTCACGCGGACAGCCTCAACGGCAACTCTTGCGTGGACGCCGCGGTCATCAGCTACCTGCGCACCGGCAAACTGCCGCCGCGCAAGCCCGGCAACGGACCCGACGTCTCCTGCAAGCGCTCCCCGCTGCCCACCCCAAAGCCCTGATAATCCACAGACCGGGTCAGGTCGACCACCGAAGGCCACATCCGGCGATACATTGACGAAATCTGCCGATCGGTAACAGTGCCCGGGGGTTAGTGGAGTGAAGGCAATGCTCTCGCGCGCGACCGCACTGACGGGTGCGGCCGCCCTGGCTCTGGCGGGGCTGACCGCCGCGGGCGGCCCGGCCCGCGCGGCGGGGCCCGCTGCGCTGCTGCAGTCCTCGATCTCCTGGGGGCCCTGCCAGGACGCGACGCTGATCCAGGCCGGCGCGCAGTGCGGAACTCTCGACGTGCCGATCGACTGGACCAACCCGGCGGCCGGCGTCGAGCACCTGGCGCTGTCCAAGGTCGCGGCAACGCACGACCGGCAGGGCGTCATGCTGGCCAACCCGGGTGGGCCGGGAGCCTCCGGGCTGGAGTTGCCCGCCTACCTGCCGGGGGCCGTCCCGCGGGACATCGGGCACACCTACGACTGGATCGGCTTTGACCCGCGCGGGGTCGGGGCCAGCACGCCCGCGGTTTCCTGCGACCCGAACTACCTTGACGGCCCGCGACCGGCCTACAAGCCGACCAGCGAGTCGCAGGAGTCACCGAACGAGAAGACCTGGATCACCAGGACCAAGAACTACACCAAGACCTGCTTGGCGAAGAACGGCGCGCTACTCGCGCACATGCACACCGCCGACACCATCCGGGACATGGACGCAATCCGCATCGCGCTCGGTGAGCAGAAGCTGAACTACTACGGGTTCTCCTACGGAACCTTCCTCGGCCAGGCCTACGCCACGCTGCATCCGGCCAACGTCGGACGCATGGTGCTGGACGGCAATGTCCCGCCGGACTACCCCGGCTACGGTGACGGCGGCCGCGCCCAGATGACGGCTTTCCAGAACGTGATCGGCAAGTTCTTCGGCTGGATCGCCGCGCATGACACCGTCTACCACTTGGGCAGCACGGGGACCGAAGTGAACGCCGCCTATGACGCGATCGAGGCGAAGTTGACCGCGTCACCGGTGGGCCAGATCGGTCCGGCGGAGTGGGACGACGTGTTCCTGGTGGCCGGTTACGCCGAGTCGCGCTGGCCCGGCCTGGCCGCTGCGATGGCCGATTGGGGCAACGGCAACCACGAACTCATCGAGTCGTTGTACGCGCAGACCGACAGCCCGGGCGACGACAACTCCTTCGCCGCGTTCAACGCGACCTTCTGCACCGACGGCCCGTTCCCCACCGACTACCGCAAGGTGCGCTCGGATGCCTTCTCCATCGCCCGGGTCGCCCCGGTGCCGTCCTGGGGTGGGTTCTGGTTCTCCGCGCCGTGCACCTGGTGGCCGGTGAAACCCGCTGCCCCGTTGCAGATCGACGGCCGGATGCTCACCGTGCTGGGCACCCCGATCCTGTTGATCAACGCCACCGAGGACGGGGCCACGCCGTTCGCCGGTGCCCTGGCCGTGCGCCGGGAATTCCCCACCTCGGCGTTGGTCGCCGAGGTGGGCGCGACCACGCACGCCGGGTCGCTGCAGGGCAACGGTTGCGTGGACAATCACATCGCCGATTACCTGGAGAACGGCACGCTGCCCGGCCGGGTGCACGGCGACAAGGCGGACGCGACCTGTGCGCGCAAACCGTTGCCGGAACCCTCGGTGTTCAATCGTGCAGTGCCTGCCGAGACCGCTGTGGCGCTGCCGCCGCTGGCCGACGGCGCGCCACTGATCGGGGTGGACTTCGTGGGTGTCCGCCGCTTTGAGCTGACCTGGAGGACGCAATCGTGAAGCTCGGCAATCGAGTCGTGGCCCTGAGTTCGGCAGCAGCGTTGAGCCTTGCCGGGCTCGGGCTCGCCACGCTCGGCCCGGGCGGCGTGGCCGGTGCCGCCACCGCACCCGCCCCCAAGATCTCCTGGAGCACCTGCAGCCAGTCCTCGCTGTCCGCCACCGGTGCCGAGTGCGGGTTCCTGTCCGTGCCGCTGGACTGGGACAAGCCGACCGGGCAGAAGATCGAGCTCGCGGTGTCCCGGATGAAGGCCACGGTGCCCGCGACCGCGCGCCAGGGCGTCATGCTGGTCAACCCGGGCGGCCCCGGCGGGTCCGGGCTGGGCCTGTCCACACTGCGCGACGTGATCAAGAACGACGCCGGGAAGAGCTACGACTGGATCGGCTTCGACCCGCGCGGGGTGGGTGCCAGCAAGCCCGCGATCTCCTGCGATCCGACGATCACCAAGGGCCCGCGGCCGGACTACGTCCCGGACACGCACACCGCGAAGCTGTCCAAGACGGAAACCGTCTGGCTGGAGCGCTCGAAGAAGTACGCGGCCACCTGCGGCAAGAAGTACCCGGACCTGCTTGCGCACATGAAGACCACCGACACCGTGCGCGACATGGACTACCTCCGCCAGGCGCTGGGTGAGAAGCAGATCAACTACTACGGCTTCTCTTACGGCACCTACCTCGGTGAGGTCTACGCAACGATGTTCCCCACGCACGTCGACCACATGGTGCTCGACGGCAACGTGGACCCGCGCGGTGTCTGGTACACCTCGCAACTCGCCCAGGACCGCGCCTTCCAGGGCGTGGCCGACCACTTCTTCGGCTGGGTGGCCAAGCACCACGACACCTACAACGTGGGTACCACCACCGCGGCGGTGCAGGCCAACTACAACAAGGTGCTCAAGGCGTTGGAGGCCAAGCCCAAGGGCACCATCGGCGCCGATGAGTGGACCGACGCCTTCGTGCACGGCATGTACGCGGAGTTCCTGTGGCCGGACACCGCCGACGCGCTGGCCTCCTACATCAACGACAAGGGTGACATCGGCGCCGCGCGGGTGGCCTACAACAACTCCCTCGATGCCGACGACAACGGCTTCGCCGTGTACAACGCGGTGAACTGCACGGACGCCGCGTGGCCCGGCTCGTACGAGAAGACCTGGCGGCCGGATGCGTTCTCCACCGCGGCCAAGGCGCCGTTCATGACGTGGAGCAACGTCTGGTACAACACCTCCTGCCTGTACTGGCCGGCCAAGCCGGGCATCCCGGTCACCGTGGACGGCACGGTCCTGGCCAAGGAGAAGTCCTCCCCCGGCGTGTTGCTGGTCAACGCCACGTTGGACGGGGCCACCCCGTACACCGACGCGCTGCATGTGCGCGCGCTGTTCCCCAGCGCCCGGCTGATCGCCGAGCAGGGCGCCACCAGCCACGCAAATTCCCTCGGTGGCAACCCGTGCATCGAGGACCGCATCGCGGACTACCTGGCCAACGGCGCGCTGCCCGCGCGCAAGGCCGGCGACGGTCCGGACGTGAAGTGCAACCGGATCCCGATGCCGCAGCCGGGCTTCACCAAGTACGGGGCCAGCGCGAACCCCGATCCGCTGGGCAATACGCCTCCGGACCCGAACCGCAAGGACAAGCCGGCGCCGCCGGCCACCGATCGCAACGTGGTGGACTCAATCGTCGGCCTGCTGCCCTCGCGTCGGTAAGCCATGCGGGGGCGCCTCTTTCTCGCGCTCGTCGCAGTGCTGGTGCTCTGTGTGCTGTTCTCCCGGGGCGACCGCCGCCGCGGGCATTACCTGGCCGGAAAGGCTCGGCGGTTGCGGCGGGCTTTCCTCATCGCCACCGCGATCTCCGTGTTGATCGACGCGGTAGCCATCGCCAGCGGCGGCGTGTCCGGTGCCCGCGATGTCTGCATCTTGCTGGCGACCACCGCGGTTCCCTTCACCTACCTGTACTGGCGCTTCGGCGGTTCCTTCAAGTTCAGGCGAGAATGATCGACGTGGGGGATGCCTACGGTTTCGACGATCTCGACCTTTCCGCACTGCACCGCCGGCACAGCATGAAGTGGCGGGCCTACCCGCCGGACGTGCTGCCCGCCTGGGTGGCCGAGATGGACTTCGACATCGCGCCGCCGATCGCCGCGGCGGTGCGCGACTCGCTGGCCCGCGGCGGGGACTTCGGCTACGCCGTCGACCTGGTGGCCCCGGAACTGTCCGAGGCCTTCAGCGGATTCGCCGCGCGCCGCTGGGGCTGGCACGTCGAGCCGGACCGCGTCGTACTGCTGCGCGATGTGATGCGCGGCGTCGAGTTGTGGATCGAAAGGTTCACCGCGCCCGGCGACGGCGTGGTGATCACCTCGCCGGTCTACTACCCGTTCCTGGAGGGCACCCGAGCGGTACACCGGGAGGTGATCGAGGTACCGATGGTGCGCGGCGGCGAACGCTGGGAGTTGGACCTCGACGGGTTGGACGCCGCGTTCCGTCGGCACAAGCTGTTCCTGCTCTGCAACCCGCACAACCCGGTGGGCCGTGCGTATACCGAGTCAGAACTGCGTGCCCTCGGTGAACTGATTGTCCGTCACAACGTGCGGGTGGTCTCCGACGAGATCCACGCGCCGTTGGTGTTCGCCCCGCACCGGCACATCCCGTTCGCCGCGCTGTCCGAGCAGATCGCGGCGCGCACGCTGACCCTGCACTCGGCCACCAAGGCCTGGAGCCTGGCCGGACTGCACGCCGCGGTCGCGGTCTGCGGCAACGCCGAGGACGACGCCTGGCTGCGCGGGCTGAGCTATCGGCACCGCGGCGCGGCGAGCATTCTGGGCATCGACGCCGCGGTGGCCGCGTTCTCCGCCGGCGAGGGGTGGCTGGACGCGTTGCTGATCCATTTGACCGCGGCGCGCGACCACCTCGCGGAGGAGTTGCGCACCCGGCTGCCGGGGATCGAGTGGTTCCTGCCGGAGGCCACCTACCTGGCCTGGTTGGACGCCAGGGGGCTGAGCCTGGGCCCGAACCCGCAGCAGGTGTTCCTGACCCGGGGTCGGGTGGCGCTCAACGAGGGCGCCACGTTCGGGCAGACCGGGGACGGCTTCGTGCGACTGAATTTCGGCACGTCGCGGGCGGTGATCAGCCGGGTGATCGACAGGATGGTGGCGAGTCTGTGAGCGAACCGCTCGTGCTCAACCCGCTCACCCCGGCTTCATCGACGATCCGTACCCGCACTACACCGAGCTGATCCGAGAGCCCGCCTTCCGCCGCCCCCCGCCGATCGTCGGGTCAGGACTGCGGCAGCTTCAACGTGATGCGAGCGGTGCCGATCGGGAAGTTCTCCTTGAGCGCGTCCGTCTTGTAGGTCTGGTCCAGCAGTTTCGCGGCCCCGTCGGTGAGGCCGACCTTGGTGCCGTATAGCACCGCGGTGCCGGCCGACTTGTCCACCTTCAGCGGCTCCAAAGTGGCGCCGTTGAGGATGAACAACGGGGTGTCGTGTACCACCGACTTGCCGTTGGCCGACACGTCGCCGTAGAGCAGCGACTGTCCGGCGTCGACCACGAAATCGGTCAGCTCGACCGTGGTCTTGCCGTCGGAGAGGCTGATCCCGCTGCCGTCGTGGAAGATCGTGCTCTCCACATACGGTTCACGGGTGCCGGGGGTGTAGTAGGTCGCGGCGCCGCCGGTGATCGGAAAGGCAAGGGTGCCGCTCTTCAGCGTGGCCTTACCGAGCACGCCCGGGGTGAGCTTGAGGGACTTCAGACCGTCGAGGAACGACTGGTCGAGGATCACCTCGGTCTTCTCCCCCTGCAGGTTGCTGATGTTGGCCACCGGGCCGGCGGGCACATCGGCCGCGTTGGCGGTGGAATCGCTGCCGCACGCGCTCAGCGAGAGCGCCACGGTCGCGGCCGCCGCACCCGCGGCGAGGACTTTGATGGTTGAACGCATGAGTGTTTCCTCCACATGGTCGAGTACCTGGGATTCGTGCCCCCAAGGGGGCCGGACGCCTGATGGCAGGTACTCACAGCGGTTCGTGTCCCAACCGTGACCGGGCCGATGCGCTGCTCACATGACGTCAGAAATCATCGACGGGCGAATCGAGCGACGTCGTGGCGATGCGCTGCTGGTCTATTTGACCGCGGCGCGCGACCACCTGGCGGAGGAGTTGCGCACCCGTCCGCTCATGGCGTGTGGGGCTATCAACGCCCGCCGATACCCCGACACGCCATGAGAGGTGCGGGGGGTTAGACGCTGCGGTCCACCACGGCGTCGCAGAGGAACTCCAGGATCGCCCGGGCGGGTACGTCGGGCAGGCGCGCCAACACCCGGCGGGCGTCGTCCGCCCACGCCCGCACGTCGGCGCGGGCGGCGTCCATGGCCGGGTGTGCGCGCAGCAGGTCCAGCGCCTCGGCGTGCTTGGCGTCGTCGGTCAGGTCGGCGCGCAGCAGTTCCTGCAGCCGGGCGTCGGCCGGGTCGGTCGACGCCAGCGCGTGCAACACCGGCAACGTCGGCACACCCTCACGCAGGTCGGTGCCCGGCGTCTTGCCGGACTCCGCCGAGGTGCTGGCCACGTCCAGCAGGTCGTCGGAAAGCTGGAAGGCGATGCCGATGCGCTCACCGAACCGGGTCAACTGGTCGACCACCTGCTCCTCGGCGCCGGCCAGCATGGACCCGAACCGGGCGCAGGTGGCGATCAGCGAGCCGGTCTTGTCCGCGACCACCTGCATGTAGTGCTCGAGCGGGTCGTCGGACTCGCCGGGACCCACGGTCTCCCGGATCTGACCGGTACACAGCCGCTCGAAGGTGCGCGCCTGGATGCGCACGCACTCCGGGCCGAGGTCGGCCAGCAGGTCCGAGGCGCGGGCGAACAAGAAGTCCCCGGTGAGGATGGCGATGGAGTTGCCCCACCGCGCGTTGGCGCTCTCGGCACCCCGGCGCACGGTCGCCTCGTCCATCACGTCGTCGTGGTACAGCGTGCCGAGATGGGTCAGCTCGCAGACCACCGCCGCGGCCGGGATGCCCGGTGCCTGCGGGTTGCCGAAGTGCGAGGCCAGCAGCACCAGCAGCGGCCGGAACCGCTTGCCGCCCGCCTCGACGAGGTGTCGCGAGGTCTCGGTGACGAATGGGTAATCGGCCTTCAACGCGTCGATGAGCAGGATCTCGATGGCATCCATGCCCGTTCGCAGGTCCTCGATCAACGCCGGATCGGCAGCTTCGAGTTCGGGGTCCAACCCCAAGCTGCTCTTCACGGCGCGCCCCCGAAGATTCGAATCAGTGGACGAAATAAGCGGCGTTGTTGGCCAGGTCCAGCACCGGTTGTGGCGCGACACCCAGGACAACGGTAACCGCCACGCCCAGGCCGACCGCCACCGTGGTCATCGGAGAGGGCACCACCACCCGGGGGCCGTCGCTCAGCGGGGCGGAGAAGAACATCAACACGATCACCCGGACGTAGAAGAACGCGGCGATCGCGCTGGACAACACTCCGACCACCACCAGCGGGGTGGCGCCGGCCGAGACGGCCGCGGAGAACACCGCGAACTTCCCGGCAAAACCGCTGGTCAGCGGGATTCCGGCGAACGCCAGCAGGAGTAGCGCGAAGGTGCCCGCCACCACCGGCGAACGCCGGCCCAGCCCGGCCCACTGGGACAAGTGGGTGGCCTCGCCGCCCGCGTCGCGCACCAGGCCGACGATGGCAAATGCGGCGATCGTGGCGAAGCCGTAGGTGGCCAGGTAGAACAGCGTGGCCGACAGGCCCTTCTGGTTGGTCGCGGCCACCCCGACCAGGATGAACCCGGCGTGCGCGATCGAGGAGTAGGCCAGCATGCGCTTGACGTCGGTCTGCACGATCGCGACCAGCGCACCGAAGATCATGGTGGCGATGGCGACCGCCCAGATCATCGGGTGCCAGTCCCACTTCGCCCCGCCCAGCGCCACGTAGTAGACGCGCAGCAGCGCACCGAACGCGGAGACCTTGGTGGCCGCGGACATGAAGGCGGTGATCGGGGTGGGCGCACCCTGGTACACGTCCGGGGTCCAGGCGTGGAACGGCACCGCGCCGACCTTGAACAGCAGGCCGACGCCGAGCAGCGCCATGCCGATCAGCAGCAGCGCGTCGTTGTCCGCACTGCCGGAGACCGCGGCGTCGATGTCGGACAGGCGCACCGAGCCCGCGTAGCCATAGAGCATGGCCACGCCGTAGAGGAAGAACGCCGAGGAGAAGGCGCCGAGCAAGAAGTACTTCATCGCCGCCTCCTGGGAGAGCAGGCGGCGGCGGCGGGCCAGCCCGCACAGCAGGTACAGCGGCAGCGAGAGCACCTCGAGCGCGATGAACATCAGCAGCAGGTCGTTGGCCGCGGGGAAGACCAGCATGCCGCCGATGGAGAACATCAGCAGCGGGAAGACCTCGGTCTGTACCCAGCCGGTCGCGTCGGACTGTCGCTCCGCCGCGGAGCCGGGCACGGTGGCGCCCTGCGTGGCGAACGCACCGCCCGGGTCCACCCGCCGCTCGGCCATCAGCAGCACGGCGAGGATGCCGAGCAGCAGGATCGTGCCCTGCAGGAACAGCGTGGTGCCGTCAATCGCGATCGCGCCGACCGCATCGATGCTTGCGTGCCCGTGCAGCGTGCACACCGCGATGAACGCGGCGAGCAGACCGGCCAGGCAGAGAAGCACCTGCAGGAACAGGCGGTTGCGCCGCGGTGCCAGCGCCTCGATCAGCACGCCGACGGTGGCGATTCCGAACACGATCAGGATCGGCGAGAGCTCGTAGTACTCGATGTGCGGCGCCGGGATCATCGGCGGCAGATTGGGATCACGCGTCAGCGGCAGCAGCATCATTTGTTGGCTCCAGCAAGTGCCGCATCGTGCGCCGGCGTGGGATCGGATACGGACACGCCGTGCAACGTCCGGTCCACGGTCGGGTTGATGTAGTCCAGCAACGGCTTCGGGAAGAAGCCGAGCGCCACGATCACCACCATCACCGGGCCGACGACGAGCAGTTCCCACGCGCGTAGGTCCGGGGTGTTCTCCGTCTCCGGCGTCAGCTCGCCGGTCATCGTGCGTTGGTAGTAGATCAGCACGTACAACGCGGCCAGCACCACCGCGGCCACCGACACCAGACCGGCCGCCGGGTAGCGGGTGAACGTGCCGACCAGCACCATGAACTCGCTGATGAACGTCGACATGCCGGGCAACGACAGGTTGGCCAGGCCCGCGAACATCAACGAGCCCGCGAGCAACGGGGCCACCTTCTGGATGCCGCCGTACGCGGAGATCATCCGCGAGCCGCGCCGGGACATCATGAACGAGGCGGCGAAGAACAGCCCCGCGGTGGCGAACGCGTGGTTGACCATGTACAGCGTCGAGCCGCCCTGGCCCTGAGAGGTCATCACAAAGATGCCGAGCACGATGAACCCGAAGTGGGACACCGACATGTAGGCGATCAGCCGCTTCATGTCCGCCTGGCCGATGGCCAGCAGCGCGCCGTAGATGATGCTGATCACCGCGAACACCACGATGGTCGGGGCGAACCAGCGTGATGCCTCCGGGAACAGCGGCAGGCACAGGTGGATCATCCCGAACACCCCGACCTTGTCGAGGATGCCGGACAACAGCACCGCGTTGCTCGGTGTGGCCTCCGCCGCCGCGTCCGGCAGCCAGGTGTGGAACGGCCACAGCGGCGCCTTGATGGCGAAGGCGATGAACAGCGCCATGAACATCCAGCGCGCGGTGTGCAGGCCGAAGTCGTAGCCGATCAGGTTCGGCAGCAGGTAGGCCTTCTCCCCACCCGGTCCGGCGAAGTACAGCCAAATCACGCCGACCAACATGAGCAGGCCGCCGAGCAGGTTGTAGAGCAGGAACTTGACCGCCGCGTACTGCCGTTGCGGGCCGCCGTAGCGCCCGATAAGGTAGTACATCGGGATCAGCATGGCCTCGAACAGCACGTAGAACAGGAACACGTCCAGGGCAGCGAACTGGCCGATGGCCATCGCCTCGAGCACCAGCATCATCGACACGAACAGGCCCGTGCTGCCGCCACCGATGGCCGGCTGCGCGTTCTCCCCGACCTCCAGCTCGGTCCAGGAGCCGAGCATCACGATCGGCATCAGTGCCGCGGTGAGCAGCACCATGACCATGCCGATGCCGTCCACGCCGAGGGCGTAGGAGACACCGAACTGCCGAATCCAGGCGTGGTTCTCCACCAGCTGGTACTGCGGACCCTTGGCGTCGAACTCGATGGCCGCCCCGATCGCGAACCCGAGGGTGATCAGTGTGGTGAGCAGACCGATCTGCTTGGCCCGCACGGACGTGCGCTGCGGCACGAACGCGGCGAGCACCGCGCCGGCCAGCGGGACGGCGGCCGTGACGGTCAGCCAGGGAAAGTTCGACACAGTCTCTCCTAGAGCCTGACCAGCAGGACCGCGATGATCATCACGGCCGCACCACCGAACATGGTCAATGCGTACGAGCGCACGAAGCCGGCCTGCAGCCGGCGGACCCGCCCGGCCGATCCGCCGAGCACCGCGGCCAACCCGTTGACCAGGCCATCCAGACCGCGGTTCTCCCACCAGACCAGGAATCGGGTGGCCCACTGACCGGGCCGCATCACCAACGCCTCGTTGATGGTGTCCTGGTACATGTCCGTGCGCACCGCGGTGACGACCGCCCCGGCCACTGGCGCGGTGCGCGGCACCGGGCGCTGCAGGTACATGACGAACGCGATGGCCAGGCCGACCAGCACCACCGCGAGGGTGCCGGCCAGGCTGGCCCACTGGGGCATGAACCTTTCTTTCTCGGTGTGCCCGACCACCGGTTCCAGCCACTTCACGATCTCGTTGTTGATCAGCAGCAGACCGCCCACGGCGGCACCCACGGCCAGCACCAGAATCGGCCCGGTCATCACGACCGGTGACTCGTGCGGGTGATCGTCCTCGTTCCACCGCTTCTCACCGAAGAACGTCAGGAACATGACCCGGCTCATGTAGAAGGCGGTGACACCCGCGCCGAGCAGCGCACAGACGCCCAGCCCGACGTTGTCGTTGAACGCCGCCTCGATGATCTTGTCCTTGGACCAGAAGCCCGCGAACGGCGGAATTCCGATGATCGCCAAATAGCCGACACCGAAGCAGGCGTAGGTGATCGGCATGTACTTGCGCAGGTGGCCGTAGCGACGCATGTCGGTGTTGTCGTTCATCCCGTGCATCACCGAACCGGCGGAGAGGAACAGGCCGGCCTTGAAGAAGCCGTGGGTGAGCAGGTGGAAGATGGCGAACGCGTAGCCGGCCGGACCCAGCCCGGCGGCCAACACCATGTACCCGATCTGACTCATCGTCGAGGCGGCCAGCGCCTTCTTGATGTCGTCCTTCGCGGTACCGATCAGCGCACCGAGCAACAGGGTGATCGCGCCGACGATGGCCACGGTGAGCCGGGCGTCGTGCGAGAGGTTGTAGATCGGCGCGGAGCGCACGATCAGGTACACGCCCGCGGTCACCATGGTGGCCGCGTGGATCAGCGCGGACACCGGGGTGGGACCGGCCATGGCATCCAGCAGCCAGGCCTGCAGCGGGAACTGCGCGGACTTACCGACCGCACCGAGCAGCAACATCAGCCCGATCGCGGCGAGGATGCCGCGGCTGGAGTGCGGCGCCGCGGCGAACACATCGGAGAAGCCGAACGAGCCGTAGTTACGGAACATCAGGAACATCGCGACCATCAGGCCGATGTCCCCGACCCGGTTCATGATGAACGCCTTCTTGGCCGCGGTGGCGTACTCCGGCACGTGCTGCCAGAACCCGATCAGCAGGTAGGAGGCCAGGCCCACGCCCTCCCAACCGACGAACAGCAGCAGGTAGGAGTTGGCCAACACCAGCAGCAACATCGCGGCCACGAACAGGTTCATGTACGCGAAGAAGCGCCGTCGCCGGGGGTCGTGCGCCAGGTAGCCAACCGAGTACACGTGGATCAGGAAGCCGACGAAGGTGATCAGCAGCACGAAGCAGATGGACAGCTGGTCGACCTGGAAGCCCACGTCGAGGTGCATGCGGCCGGAGTCGATCCAGTTGTAGAAGTGCTGGTTGACCGCGCGGGACTGCGACTCCCGGTCGGTCAGCTTGACGAACTCCAGCAGACCGATCACGAACGAGCCGAACACGCTGGCGCAGCCGAGCAGGTGGGCCCGGGAGTCACCGCGCTTGCCACAGCAGAGCAGGATCGCCGCGCTGAACAGCGGGAAGGCGATCATCAGCCAGGTCGCCGAGAAGATCCCGGTCGCGTTGGTCACCTGCTCACTTGCCAGATTCATCGCTCGCCCTCAGTACTTCAGCAGGTTCGCGTCGTCGACCGAGGCCGAGCGTCGGGTCCGGAAGATGGTCACGATGATGGCCAGACCGACCACCACCTCCGCGGCGGCGACCACCATCACGAAGAACGCGATGATCTGCCCGTCGAGGTTGCCGTAGCGGCGGGAGAAGGTGACGAAGGACAGGTTCGCGGCGTTGAGCATCAGCTCCACGCACATGAACACGATGATCGCGTTGCGCCGGATCAGCACACCGGCCGCACCGATGGTGAACAGCAGCGCGGACAGGTACAGGTAATTGGCCGGGTTCACGGCGTGGGACCCTTCCCCAGCTGGGAGCCGTGGGTGGCGGCCGCCTCGTCGTCGACCTCGGGCAGGTCGGCCTGCGGGGTGCGTGCACCGCGACGGGCCGAGGAGATCGTGCGCACGTCACCGCGGGCGCGCAGCACCCGGGAGATGGACAGCTCGGACGGGCTGCCGTCGGGCAGCAGCGCGGGGGTGTCCACCGCGTTGTGCCGTGCGTAGACGCCCGGCGGTGGCATCGGGGTGACGATGCCGCCGTCCTTGAAGCGCTGGACGGACAGTTCCTGTTGGGTGCGCCGGGCACCGATGCGTTCCCGGTGGGTGAGCACCATGGCGCCGAGCGCGGCGGTGATCAACAGACCGCCGGTCACCTCGAACGCGAACACGTACTTTGTGAAGATCAGCGTGGCCAGACTCTGCACGTTGCCACCGGAGTTGGCCCGGTCCAACCCCTGGAAGGTGCTGATGGCCGCGTTGCCGAAGCCGGCCAGCACCAGGATGCCGAAGCCGGGCCCGGCCAGCATGGCCGCCCAGCGTTGCCCGCGGATGGTTTCTATCAGCGAGTCCGAGGAGTCCACGCCGACGACCATGAGCACGAACAGGAACAGCATCATGACCGCACCGGTGTAGACGACCACCTGCACCACGGCCAGGAACGGGGCGGACTGCACGGCGAAGAACAGCGCCAGGCAGATCATCACCACGGCCAAAAACAGTGCGGAGTGCACGGCCTTTTTAGCCCCGACCATGCCCAACGCGGCCAGCACCGCCAAAGGTGCGAGGATCCAGAACAGGAAGGCCTCACCGTTGGAGGTCGAATGCATCAGCTCTCACCGGCCTTGCGCAGCGCCGGGTCGGCCGCGGTGATCTTGCCCGCGTAGTAGTCCTGATCGGTGGTGCCGGGGTACATCGGGTGCGGGGCGGGGGCCATGCCGGGCAGCAGCGGGCCGAGCAGTTCGGCCTTGGTGAAGATCAGCCGCTCCCGCGAGGAGTCCGCCAACTCGAACTCGTGCGTCATGGTCAGCGCGCGGGTGGGGCAGGCCTCGATGCACAGGCCGCAGAAGATGCAACGCAGGTAGTTGATCTGGTACACCCGCCCGTACCGCTCGCCCGGAGAGAACCGCTCGCCGGCCGTGTCGTCGTTGTCCGCACCCTCCACGTAGATGGCGTCGGCCGGGCAGGCCCAGGCACACAGCTCGCAACCGATGCACTTCTCCAGCCCGTCCGGGTGCCGGTTGAGCTGGTGGCGACCGTGAGACCGTTCGGCAATGGGAGGTCCGCCCTCCTGGCCCTTCACCTGTTCCGGATAGAACTCCGTGGTCTTCTTCCGGAACATGGCCACAAACGTGACCCAGAAGCCGGCCAAGCCATCGGTGAGCTTAGGCACCTTCGTCCTCCTGACCGATGGTGCGCGTGCTCGCACCGCTGTAGGCCGGGGCGGCCGGCTGACCGGGCAGCGGCGGCACCGGGAAGCCGCCCGCGTACGGGTCGAACGCCTCTTGGCCACTCTCCTCGACAGGCTGACGCTGGGTCAGCTCCCAGATCCAGGTGCCCACCAGCACCACCACGATCGCACCGGCCGCGACCAGCACGATGTTGCGCACGTCGTAGCCCTGGTTGCGCACGCCCTGGATGGTGGCGACCAGCAAAATCCAGGCGACCGATGCCGGGATCAGCACCTTCCAACCGAACTGCATGAACTGGTCGTAGCGCATCCGGGGCAGCGTGCCGCGCAGCCAGATGAAGAAGAACACGAAGGCCATCAACTTGCCGAGGAACCACAGCACCGGCCACCAGTTCTCGTTGGCGCCGGGCCAGATCGGCCCACCCAGCGGCCACGGCGCCATCCAACCGCCGAGGAACATGGTCACGGCCAACGCCGAGACGGTGGTCAACGCGATGTACTCGCCGAGGAAGAACAGCGCGAACTTGATCGAGGAGTACTCGGTGTGGAAGCCACCGACCAGCTCGCCCTCGGCCTCGGGCAGGTCGAACGGCGGGCGGTTGGTCTCACCCACCATCGCGATCACGTAGACCACGAACGAGGGCAACAGCGCGACGCCGAACCACAGGTTCTGCTGCGCGGCCACGATCTCCGAGGTGGACATCGAGCCGGAGTAGAGGAACACCGCGACGAAGGCCATCGACATGGCCAGCTCGTAGGAGATCATCTGCGCGGTGGAACGCAACCCACCGAGCAGCGGATAGGTCGACCCGGACGACCAGCCGGCCAGCACGATGCCATAGATGGCCGAGGATGCCGCGGCCAGGATGAACAGCACCGCGATCGGTGAGTCGGTCAGCTGCAGCACCGTGTGATGCCCGCCGATGGAGACCTCGGGCCCGATCGGGATCACCGAGAAGGCCAGGAACGCGCCGGTCGCGGAGAGGACCGGAGCCAGCACGAACACCATTTTGTCCGCGTTCTTCGGGATGATGTCTTCCTTCAGCATCAACTTGATGCCGTCGGCCAGCGACTGCAACAGGCCCTGCGGACCCACTCGGTTCGGCCCCACGCGCTGCTGCATCCAGGACACCGCGCGCCGCTCGAACCAGATGTTGAACAGGGTGATCACCATCAGAAACGCGAAGATGACGAGCACCTTGATCAGCATGATCCACCACACATCGTGGCCGAACTTGGCCAGATGCGAGCCGTCGGCCCCACCGTGGTTGAACGGCATCATGCGGCACCTCCCGCGTGGATCCGGACCACCGCGCCCGGCCGGGCCCCGAGGTCGCGCAGCACGGCCGAGCCGGGCGACTTGATCGGCAACCAGACCACCCGGTCCGGCATCTCGGTGATCACCATCGGCAGCCGGATCGTGCCGCGCTCGGCGGAGACCACCACCAAGGACCGGTCGGCGGCACCGATCTCCGCGGCGGTGCTCGCGGACAGCCGGACCACCGGTTTGCGCGCGGTACGGGCCAGGTGCGGCTCACCGTCCTGCAGCCGCGCGAGGTCGAGCAGCATGCGCCAACCCGCCAGCACCGCCTCGCCGGCGGCCGGGGTGGGCGTGCTCGGCGCCGGCAGCGACGGCGGCACCGGACGCGGCCCGGACCACACGCCCACCGAGGCCAGCTCGGCGGCCGCGTCGGCCGCGTCGCGCAGCCCCAGCGACCGATCCATCTCCTCCGCGATCGCCTCCAACACCCGCAGGTCGGTCATCGAGGTGGCGCCGCGCAGCGCCTGGGAGAACGGGCGGGCCCGCCCCTCCCAGTTGAGGAACGTGCCCTCCTTCTCCGCCACCGGCGGAACCGGGAACACCACATCGGCGCGCTCGGTGACCTCGCTGACCCGCATCTCCAGGCTGACCACGAAATCGACGATGCTCAGTGCGGTCAGCGCGGCGTGCGGATCGGGCAGGTCGTCGGTGTCCACGCCACCGACCACCAGCGCCTTGAGCTCACCGGCCGCGGCCGCGGCCAGGATCCCGGCGGTGTCCCGACCCACCGCGCGCGGCAGATCGCCCAGACCCCAGGCGCGACCGACCTCGCGCCGGGCGTCCTCGTTGGTGACCGGCCGGCCGCCGGGCAGCAGGTTGGGGGCGGCACCGGCCTCCAGCGCACCGCGCTCGCCGGCCCGCCGCGGGATCCAGGCGATCGCCGCACCCGTGGTCGAGGACAGCCGGCTGACCGCGGACAATGCGCCGGGCAGAGCCGCCAACCGCTCACCGACCGCGATGATCGCGCCCGGTTCCCGCAGCTTGTCGGTCAGCTCCCACTCACCGGCCAGGATGCGGTCTAGAATCGCCGCCTCGTCGCCGGGCACCGTCGGGATCAGCGTGCCGCCGCACTTGAACAACCCGTTGGTGGTGAACGGGGCGAGGGAGTACACCGGGGATTTGCGCTTCAGATACGCCTTGCGCAGCCGCAGGAAGACACCCGCGGCCTCCTCCTCGGCCTCCAGCCCCACCAGCAGCACGATGGGGGCGTTCTCCAAGCCGCGGTAGGTCACCGCATCCGGCGTGCTGGTGTTGTCTGATCGGCTTTTACCGTCGCCGATGCCGATGCCGCGCCCGACGACGTGGGCGGCCAGGAACTCAGCCTCCTCCACCGAGTGCGGCCGACTGCGGAAGTCGATGTCGTTGGTGTCCAGTGCGACCCGGGCGAACTTCGAGTACGCGTAGTTGTCCTCCAGCGTCATCCGCCCACCGACCAGCACGCCCACCCGACCGCGCTCGGCCTCCAGCCGTTCGGCCACCACGGCCAGTGCCTCCCGCCAGGACGCGGGCACCAGGGTGTTGTCGGAGTCGCGGATCAGCGGGGTGGTGATGCGGTCCGGGCGCTGGGCGTAGGCGAACGCGAACCGGCCCTTGTCGCAGTTCCACTCCTCATTGACCTCGTGGTCCTCACCGGCCAGTCGGCGCATGACCTTGCCGCGGCGGTGGTCGGTGCGCAGCGCACACCCACCCGAGCAGTGCTCGCACACGCTCGGGCTGGAGACCAGGTCGAAGGGCCGGGAGCGGAACCGGTAGGCCGCCGAGGTCAGCGCGCCCACCGGGCAGATCTGGATGGTGTTGCCGGAGAAGTAGCTCTCGAACGGGGCGTCGGTGTAGATGGACACCTGCTGCAACGCGCCGCGCTCGAACATGTCGATGAACGGGTCACCGGCGATCTGCTGGGAGAACCGGGTGCAGCGCGCGCACAGCACGCAGCGCTCCCGGTCCAGCAGCACCTGCGCGGAGATGGACACCGGCTTGGCGAACGTGCGCTTGACGTCGGCGAACCGCGTTTCCGCACGTCCGTTGGACAGCGCCTGGTTCTGCAGCGGGCACTCGCCGCCCTTGTCGCACACCGGGCAGTCCAGCGGGTGGTTGATCAGCAGCAGTTCCATCACACCCTGCTGCGCCTTGTCTGCGACCGGCGAGGAGAGCTGGGTGAGCACCTCCATGCCCTCGGTGACCGTGATGGTGCAGGAAGCCGCGGGCTTGCGCTGCCCGGCAACCTCGACCAGGCACTGCCGGCAGGCACCGACCGGATCCAGCAACGGGTGGTCGCAGAACCGCGGGATCTGGATGCCGACCTGCTCGGCCGCCCGGATCACCAGCGTGCCCTTTTCCACCGTGACCGGGATCCCGTCGATGGTCAGGTTCACCAGGTCGGTGGCCCGGGTTACTTCCACTGTCATACCGATGCTCCAGCGAACAAAGTGGCGGCGACCGGGTCGAACGGACAGCCACCGTCGGTCAGGTGCGCAATGAACTCGTCGCGGAAGTACTGCACCGCGGAGGTGATCGGGCTGACCGCACCGTCAGCGAGCGCGCAGAACGAGCGGCCCAGGATGTTGTCGCAGATGTCCAGGAGCTGGTCGATCTCCGCTTCGGAACCCCGGCCGTTCTCCAACCGCTTGAGCATCTGCACCAGCCAGTAGGTGCCCTCCCGGCACGGGGTGCACTTGCCGCAGGACTCATGGGCGTAGAACTCCGTCCAGCGCAGCACCGAGCGCACCACGCAGGTGGTCTCGTCGAAGCACTGCAACGCCTTGGTGCCGAGCATGGAGCCGGCCGCGCCAATGGCTTCGTAGTCCAGCGGGACGTCCAGGTGCGCGTCGGTCAGGATCGGCGTGGACGAGCCCCCGGGGGTCCAGAACTTCAGCTGGTGGCCCGGCCGCATGCCGCCGGACAGGTCGAGTAACTGACGCAGCGTCACACCCAACGGGGCCTCGAACTGTCCGGGGTTGGCCACGTGCCCGGACAACGAATAAAGCGTGTAGCCCTTGGACTTCTCCGTGCCCATGGACTGGAACCAGTCCGCACCGCCGGCCACGATCGAGGGCACCGAGGCGATGGACTCCACGTTGTTGATCACCGTGGGGCAGCCGTACAGACCCGCCACCGCGGGGAACGGTGGACGCAGTCGCGGTTGGCCGCGGCGGCCCTCCAGTGAGTCCAGCAGTGCGGTCTCCTCGCCGCAGATGTAGGCACCGGCACCGACGTGCACCACGATCTCCAGGTCGTATCCGGTGCCGAACACACCCTTGCCGGCATAGCCGCGCGCGTAGGCGTCGGCCACCGCCTGCTGCATGCGACGGATGACGTGCAGCACCTCACCGCGCACATAGATGAACGCGTGCGAGGCGCGGATTGCGTAGGACGCGATGATCACGCCCTCCAGCAGCACGTGTGGGTTGGCCATCATCAACGGGATGTCCTTGCACGTGCCCGGCTCGGACTCGTCGGCGTTGACCACCAGGTAGTGCGGCTTGTTGTCGTTCTGCGGGATGAAGCTCCACTTCATGCCGGTGGGGAAGCCCGCACCGCCGCGGCCGCGCAGACCGGACTCCTTGACCAGCGCGATCAGCGCGTCCGGGTCCATGCTCAGCGCCTTACGGGCAGCGGAATACCCGCCGTGCCGCTCGTAGCCGCCGATCTTCCAGGAGTCCGGGTCGTCCCAGTGCCGGGAAAGCACAGGAGTGAGCATCGCCTCAGTTCCCCCCGTCGGGCAGCGCGGGCGCGTTGTCACCGCGCTGCTTGGCGTACTCCAACCCGAGCAGCGTCGGCGGGCCCGCGGCGGGACCCTCGTCGGCCCGCCCGTCCGGGAATCCGGCCAGCACTCGGGAGGCCTCCCGCCAGGTGCACACGGAGCTCGCGCCCCGGGTCGGCGCGGGCGAGTTCCCACTGCGCAGGTCGTCGACCAACTGCCGGGCCGAGGCCGGCGTCTGGTTGTCGAAGAACTCCCAGTTGACGGTCATCACCGGCGCGTAGTCGCAGGCCGCGTTGCACTCGATGTGTTCCAGGGTGACCATGCCGTCCGGCGTGGTCTCGTCGTTGCCGATGCCCAGGTGCGCCTTGAGATCGGCGAAGATCGCGTCGCCGCCCATCACCGCGCACAGGGTGTTCGTGCAGACCCCGACGTGGTACTGCCCGATCGGGCGGCGCTTGTACATCGTGTAGAAGGTGGCCACCCCGCCCACCTCGGCCACGGTGAGGCCCAGTTCCTCCGCGCAGATCGCCACGGCCTGCGGGGAGACATAGCCCTCCTCGGCCTGGCACAGGTGCAGCATCGGCAGCAACGCCGAGCGCGGTTCCGGGTAGCGCGCGATGATCTCGCGCAGCTGCGCGCGGGTCGCGTCGTCGGTCAAGCTCATCGATCCACCCCACCCATCACCGGGTCGATCGAGGCGACCGCGGCGATCACGTCGGCGACCAAGCTGCCCTCGCACATCGCGGCCACCGACTGCAGGTTCACGAACGAGGGATCGCGGAAGTGCACCCGGTACGGGCGGGTGCCGCCGTCGGACACCAGATGCACGCCGAGCTCCCCGCGCGGGGACTCGATGGCCTGGTAGACCTGACCGGCCGGTACCCGGAAGCCCTCGGTCACCAACTTGAAGTGGTGAATCAGGGCCTCCATGGATTCGCCCATGATGTGCTTGATGTGCTCGAGTGAGTTGCCCAGCCCGTCGCCGCCCAGTGCCAACTGCGCGGGCCAGGCGATCTTCTTGTCCTCGACCATCACCGGCTGCCCCTGCGTCTTCTCCAGGCGGTCCAGGCACTGCTCGACGATGCGGATCGACTGGCCCATCTCCTCCAGCCGGATGATGTAACGGCCCCAGGCATCGCAGCCGTCGTGCGTCTCGATGTCGAACTCGTAGGTCTCGTATCCGCAGTACGGCTGCGACTTGCGCAGGTCGTGCGGCAGGCCGGTGGCCCGCAGGCAGGGACCGGTGATCCCGAGCGCCATGCACCCGGTCAGGTCCAGGTAGCCGACGCCGACCGTGCGGCCCTGCCAGATCGGTTGGCCGTTGAGCAGCCGGACGTAGTCCTTCTTGCGCTTTCCCCACACCTTCACCAGCGCCCGGGCCTTGTCGATCGCGGAGGCCGGGATGTCGTCGGCCAGGCCACCGGGACGGATGAACGCGTTGTTCATGCGCAGCCCGGAGCACTCCTCGAAGATGTCCAGGATTTCCTCGCGCTCGCGGAAGCCGAACATCATCGGGGTGATGGCGCCGATCTCCATGCCGCCGGTGGCGATGGCCACCAGGTGCGAGGAGATGCGGTTGAGCTCCATCAGGAACACCCGCGCGACGCAGGCCCGCTCGGGGATCGTCTCGGTGATGCCGAGCAACTTCTCCACGGCCAGGCAGTAGGCGGTCTCGTTGAAGAACGGCGAGAGGTAGTCCATCCGGGTCACGAACGTGACGCCCTGGGTGAACGTGCGGTACTCGCAGTTCTTCTCGATGCCGGTGTGCAGGTAGCCGATGCCGCACCGAGCCTCGGTCACCGTCTCGCCCTCGAGTTCGAGGATGAGCCGGAGCACACCGTGGGTGGACGGGTGCTGTGGCCCCATGTTCACCACGATGCGTTCCTCGGGCGACTCGCCGAGGTCGGCGACCAGGCCCTCCCAGTCGCCGCCGCTGACGTTGAAGATCCGTCCCTCGGTGGTGTCGGTGGCCGCGGCGTACGCGTCGGTTTGCTCGGTCATCAGTTGTAGGACCGCCTCTCGTCCGGCGGGGGAATCTGCGCGCCCTTGTACTCCACCGGGATGCCACCCAGCGGGTAGTCCTTGCGCTGCGGGTGTCCGGGCCAGTCGTCCGGCATCTCGATCCGGGTCAGCGCCGGGTGGCCGTCGAAGATGATGCCGAAGAAGTCGTAGGTCTCCCGCTCCTGCCAGTCGCAGGTCGGGTAGACCGCGAACACCGAGGGCAGATGCGGTTTCTCGTCGGGCACCGAGCACTCCAACCGGACGCGCCGGTTGTGGGTGATCGAGGTCAGGTGGTAGACGGCGTGCAGCTCCCGGCCGGTCTGGTGCGGGTAGTGCACGCCGGACACCGAGGAGAGCAACTCGAAGCGCAGGTCGGGGTCGTCGCGCAAGGCGCGAGCCACCTCGACGATGCGCTCGGGCACGACGTGGAAGGTCAGTTCGCCGCGGTCCACCACCACGGCCTCGACCGCCTGATACCAGCCCAGGCCGAGGGGCACCAGGGCGCGCCGCAGGTGGTCCGCGACCTCGTCGAACTCCCCGCCGTAGGGCGGCACGGTGGACGCGGGCAGGTGCACCTCGCGCACCAGACCCGAGTAACCCGAGGTGTCGCCGGTACCCCGCACACCGAACATGCCCTGGCGCACATCGACCGTGGTGCCCCCGGCGCCCGGCGGGGTGGGCAGGTTCTCCGGCTGTGTGCCGGCCGGCTGCTCGACGGTCATCGCTCGTCCCTCGCGATGGTGCTCATCATGAGCTCGCTTCGCTCGCTCATCGCAGCAGCCCCTTCATCTCCGAGGTGGGCAGCGCGTCCAGTGCGGCGGCCTCGAGTTCGTTGCGCTCCCGTACGCCGTGCGCACCGAGCTTGGTGTCCCGGATCTGCGCGTGCAGCTTGAGAATCGCGTCCAGCAACATCTCCGGGCGCGGCGGGCAGCCGGGCAGGTAGATGTCCACCGGCACGATGTGGTCCACGCCCTGCACCACGGCGTAGTTGTTGAACATGCCGCCGGACGACGCACACACGCCCATCGCCAGCACCCACTTGGGGTTGGCCATCTGGTCGTAGACCTGACGCAGGACCGGGGCCATCTTCTGGCTGACCCGGCCGGCCACGATCATCAGGTCGGCCTGTCGCGGCGAGGCCCGGAACGCCTCCATGCCGAATCGCGCGATGTCGTAGCGGCCGGTGCCGGTGGCCATCATCTCGATGGCGCAGCAGGCCAACCCGAACGTCGCGGGCCACAGCGAGCTCTTGCGCATGTACCCGGCCATATCCTCGACCGTGCTGAGCAGGAAGCCGCTGGGGAGTTTCTCCTCGATCCCCATGGGGTGAAAGTCCTTGTCCTCTAGGCAGATGTGGGCGGTGCGGTCAGTCCCAGTCCAGGCCGCCTCGGCGCCAGACGTACACGAAGGGCACGAACACCGTCACGATGAACAGCACCATCTCGACCAGGATCGAGATGCCGAAGGAGTCGAAGGTGACCGCCCACGGATAGAGGAAAATGATCTCGACGTCGAAGATGATGAACAGCATCGCGGTCAGGAAATACTTGACCGGGAAGCGGCCGCCACCGACCGGCTGCGGGGTCGGCTCGATGCCGCACTCGTAGGCGTCGAGCTTCGCGCGGTTGTACCGCTTGGGCCCGGTGAGCATGCCCATCACCACCGAGAATGCGGCGAAGCCGAACGCGAGTGCGGCGAGCACGGCGATCGGGATGTAGACGTTTCCGTGCATCGCACCTGCTCTCTTCTGCTGGTCGGTGGCCCCGGCGAAGGGCGCCCCATCCTATGGATCTTGTCCGTTTCCCCCGGCGCCGGGTCAGGCCGCCGGCGTAAGTCTCGACAGGCCGTTGATGAGTCGATCCATGGCGTCACCACCGGTCGGGTCGGTGAGGTTGGCGAGCAGCTTCAACATGAAGCGCATCAGCGTCGGGTGCGGCAATCCGTGCCGGGTGGCCAGTTTCATCACGTTGGGGTTCCCGATGGCCTTCACGAACACCCGGCCCAATCGGTAATAACCGCCGTACGTTTCCTTGAGGATTTGCGGGTAGCCGTGCAGGGTCCGTTCCCTGGCTTCGTCGGTGCGGGCGGACAGCGCTTGCGCGACGACCTCGGCGGCGATGGTCGCGGACTCCATGGCGTAGGCGATGCCCTCGCCGTTGAACGGGTTCACCATCCCGGCCGCGTCGCCGACCAGCAGCACCCCGCGGGTGTACTGCGGTGTGCGGTTGAAGCCCATGGGCAGCGCCGCGCCCTGGATCTCCCCGCGCCGGTTCTCCTCCCGGTAGCCCCACTCGGCCGGGGTGGAGTCCATCCAGGTGCGCAGCATGGCCTTGTAGTCGGTCCGGCCGAACGCGCTGGAGGTGTTGAGGATGCCCAGGCCCACGTTGCTGGTGCCGTCACCGACCCCGAAGATCCAGCCGTAGCCGGGCAGCAGGCGCGGGGTGGAGCTGGTGCGGTCCCACAGCTCCAGCCAGGACTCCAGCCAGTCGTCGTCATGGCGCGGGGACTCGTAGTAGGTGCGCACCGCGACACCCATCGGTCGGTCGTCACGCTTGTGCAGGCCCAGGGCCAGCGACAGCCGGGTGGAATTGCCGTCACAGGCCAGCGTGATCGGTGCCCGGAACTCGGTGACGGTGCCGTCCTGCTTGGCCGTCACGCCGATGACCCGGTCGGTCCGGGAGTCCAGGATGGGGCCGGTGACGTTGGTGCCCTCGTGCAGTCGGGCGCCGGCCTTCTCCGCGTGCCGGGCGAGGATCTCGTCGAAGTCCATCCGGGTGCGGACCAGGCCGTAGTCGGGGAACGCCGACAGGTCCGGCCAGCGCACCTCCAGCCGGGAGCCGCCGCCGAGGATGCGTAGGCCCTGGTTGCGGATCCAGCCGTCGGATTCCCGGATCGGGACGCCCATGGCCACCAGTTGCTTGACCGCGCGCGGGGTCAAGCCGTCACCGCAGACCTTTTCTCTGGGGAACCGGGATTTTTCCAGCAGCAGCACGTCGAGCCCGGCCCGGGCCAGGTTAAAGGCAGCAGTGGCGCCCGCAGGACCCGCGCCGACGACGATGACGTCGGCGTCCCGGGCGGTCGTATCACCCATCGGGACCTGCCTTGTGAATCGATTCACGAGAACGCGCCACGGGCGAGTCTACGCCCGGCGGAGCGGTGCCCCTGCACCGGCGGCAGGGTGGGCCGGCGGGGGGGCCGGGCGGGTTCAGCCCGCCCGGCGCGCGCGGTGCAGCGCGACGATGCCGCCGGACAGATTGCGCCAGCCCACGCGGTCCCAGCCGCTCCCGGCCAGCAGTGCGGCAAGACCGGCCTGATCGGGCCAGGCGCGGATGGACTCGGCCAGATAGACGTAGGCGTCCGGGCTGCTGGACACCCGCCGGGCCACCGCGGGCAGCGCCCGCATCAGGTACTCGGTGTAGACGGTGCGGAACGGCGCCCACGTGGGCCGGCTGAACTCGCAGACCACCAGCCGCCCGCCGGGCCGGGTGACCCGCAACATCTCGGCGGCGGCCAGGGCCGGGTCGGCCACATTGCGCAGCCCGAAGGAGATGGCCACCGCGTCGAAGGCACCGTCCGCGAACGGCAACTGCATGGCATCGCCCGCGGTGAAGTCCAGCTGCGGGCGGCGCTGCTTGCCGACGGCGAGCATGCCCGGCGAGAAATCGCAGCAGATGGTGTGCGCCCCGGCCGCGAGGAACGGCAGCGAGCTGGTACCGGTGCCGGCTGCCAGGTCGAGCACCCGCTCGCCCGGCCGGACGGCGAGCGCGTCGGTCACCGCACGGCGCCAGCGCCGGTCCTGACCCAGACTCAGCACGTCATTGGTCAGGTCATAACGCCGCGCTACGCCGTCGAACATGGCGGCCACCTCGGCCGGCTGCTTCTCCAACGTCGCCCTGGTCACGGGGTCATCCTGCCCGAACGGGTGGGTGCGCCCGGACTCCGGCCGGCCGGTTACCCTTCCCCTTGTGATGGCCGAGGGCGAGCGTTGAGCACGGCGGCATCGCTGGAGTCGCTCACCGTGCGTACGGTGGAGTTGACGGCCTCGATGGTCCCCGACCTGATCGCAGTGCTGCCGCCGACCGCCCCGCTGGCCTGGATTCAGCACGGCGAGGGCTTGGTCGGCTGGGGTGAGGTGGCCCGGTTCACCGTCTCGGGACCGGACCGGTTCCAGCGGGCCGTCGAGTGGTGGCAATCGTTGGGGTTGAGCCCGGACCTGCACGCCGGGCTCGGCATCCCCGGCAGCGGCCCGGTGGTGTTCGGCAGCTTTGCCTTCGCCGACTCACCGACACCCTCGGTGCTGGTGCTGCCCCGGGTGCTGCTGGGCCGCCGTGGCGGACGCACCTGGCTCACCACCATCGGCGAGCCGGACGACGTGGTGATCGCGCCCACCCCGCTGCCCCGGCCGCCGGCCGAGGTGGTGATCGGCGAGGGCGCGTTGTCCGCGGACGCCTGGACCGCGGCGGTGACCGCGGCAGTGCAGCGGATCCGCGACGGTGAGCTGTCCAAGGTGGTGCTGGCCCGCGACCTGCTCGGGCGGGCCCGCGAGCCGGTCGACGCGCGGTACCTGGTCCGCGACCTGGCCGCCCGCTTTCCGGAGTGCTTCACGTTCTCGGTGGCCGGTCTGGTCGGCGCGACACCGGAGTTGCTGATCGCCCGCGAGGGCCGCCGGGTCAGCTCGCGGGTGCTCGCGGGCACCGCGTGGCATTCGGAGGGCGACGGGGTCACCGACGCAGCGGTGGCCGCGCGACTGACCGGGTCGGACAAGGATCGCGAGGAGCACGACTACGCGGCGCGCTCGGCCGCCGAATTGCTCCGGCCGCTCTGCAGTCGACTGTCGGTGCCGGACGAGCCGATCGTGATGGCGCTGCCCAACGTGACCCACCTGGCAACCGAGGTGACCGGGACCCTGCACACCGAGATCCCGGCGCTGGAGTTGGCCGGGCGGCTGCATCCGACCGCGGCGGTGTGCGGCACCCCGACGGCGGCGGCCATCCGGCTGATCGGCGACCTGGAGGGCATGGACCGCGGCCGCTACGCCGGACCGGTGGGCTGGATGGACGTCAACGGCGACGGCGAATGGGGCGTCGCATTGCGCTGCGCCCAGGTGGACGGCGCGCGGCTGCGCCTGTTCGCCGGCTGCGGGATCGTGGCCGGCTCGGATCCGACCCTGGAATTGGCCGAGGCCGAAGCGAAGTTCTTGGCGGTACGCCAGGCCCTGGAGGCCTGACCCCCTCGCAGCGTCCGAAGAAGTGAGGGTGCGCGGACACTGTTCTTCGGACGTTGGGCGGAGATTTCAACCGGTGGCGGACCACAACGCATCCAACATCGCATCGTCCGGCGGGGTGGCACCGAGCGCGGCGACCACGTCGGCATAGATGCGGTGCTTCAGCCGGGCCACCGTGGCGCGGCTGCGGCCGCCCAACTCGCCGGCAATCGTCATCGCCCGCCCGGCCATCTCCTCCAGCGGCACGGCCTCCTGAATGATCCCCAGCGCCACCGCCTCCGGCGCGGGCAGTCGGGCGCCGAGCACCATCGTGCGGTGGGCGGCCGCCGGGGTCATTACCGCGGTGAGCAACTCGGTCATACCGGGGGTGAACACCACGCCCATGTCCACCTCGGGCAGACACAGGAAACCGCGGTCCGCGCGCATCAACCGGACATCGTGGGCCAGCGCCAGCATCACCCCGCCCGCGAACACGTGCCCGCCGATCGCGGCCACCGTGGGGAGAGAGAAGGTGAGCACCCGGGCGAACAACTTCTCGGTGGCCACCATCGTCGCTGCGGCCTCGCTCTTGTGCGCGCCCAGCCAGTCCGTGTCGAAACCGTTGGACCAGATCTTGCCCTCGGCAGTGGTGATGAGCGCGGTCGCGTCGCTTGCCTCGACCTCGTCCAGGCACTTGTGCAGCGCGGCAACGGACTCGCCGCTGAACCGGCCCTCGGCGGACCCGAGCGACAGCACGGCAACGGTGCCCTGTCTGCTCAACGACGGGGTGGCTGCGACCTGCTCGCTCATCCGGGTCCTTTCCACGGGATCTGCTGCGGATCAATCTCCCGGGAACCGCGCCGAAAGCCCGCGTTGGGGCCGCGGGCAGCAAATCTTCGACACATCACGGCGCGACTACGGTGCGGCCGTATTCGGGTGGTGTGCCCGGATTCGAAGTAAGGGAGCGACAGCCATGGCGCGCATGAACTTCTTCCCCGGCCACGCGCAGGACGACTGGTGGTGGCGCCGGCGGCATCACCGGCACCATTGGCACCGCCATCACTGGTTCGGGCGTGGCGATGGGGACGACGACCGGGATGGTGGTTGGCGCGGCGGGGGCGGCGACTGGTAGGTCTGCGCACTGCTACCTGCGCGCCCCGGTCGCTTGCATCCCTGACCGGGGCGCGCCATGTTGCGCATGACAGCACGTCAGGCCAAGCCGTGTGCCCGGTCAGTCGGGGCGACGCGGTGACGGGACCCCGCGGGTCGGCTGGAAATCGCTGCCGCATCCCGTCGTGGTCGGGCCGTCGCATTGATCTGTCGGAGTGCGCCCCTGCGCGATTCGTTCGCGGAGAGCACGGGCATGCGTGGGATCCCAGAGTGCGGCCTCGACGTGCGCCCGATCCCCCTCGCTCATCGGGCGTTCGAAGCGCGCGTTGTGGGTGCTCACGGTAGGCGTCCAATCGCTACGGCATGTTCATTCTTACCTTGGTGGTCAAGGTACCGGCGCTCAGCGGGGGGAAGCTGAGCGCCAGGCACGTTGGAACTCTGTGGTCACCCGATCGTCTGGATCAGGTTCTGCAGAGCCGTCTCCTCCGAGTTCAGGTCCGGGTTCTTGCTGCGCAGCTGATGCAGCACCACGTCGATGCGACCGTCCAGCAGCGTCCAGCCGGCCTTGTCCAGCGGCTTGAGCGTCTTCTCCTGCCGATCCCACGCGGTCTCCAGGTCGGTGACCCGCTTGGTGGCCGTCGCCTGGTTGCCCGCCTGCAGCAGCGCCAGGTCGTCGGTCGCGATCTGCTGAAACGGCTCCAATTGCGCCGGGCTGAACCTGGTCGCCGGCCCCGCGTCGGTGGTGTCCGTAGCGATTGGCACCACCGGTGCGGCAGCCGCGGAGGAGCCACCCTCCTCATCGTCGAGCGGGTTGGCGTGCGGCTGCTGCGATGTGTGGTGCAACAGCGCCGCGGTGAGCAGCGCGACCACGCCATACCCGGCGAGCACCATCCGCTGCCGAGGCAGCGGGGCGATCGCGACCGGGTGGTCAACCACCACGGCGCCGGCCGGGGTGACGTCGGCCTTACTGAGCGTCAGATAGGACACGGTGGCGCCGATCAGGCTCAGGAAGATGACACTGGTACCGGCCGTGCCCAGACCGAGGCCCTTCTCCGCGTGCGGCCCCGCGAACCAGTCGCCGAGGTTGGCGCCCAGCGGACGGGTCAGGATGTAGGCCAGCCAGAACGAGAGCACGGGGTTAGCCCCGCCGCGCCACCCGAGGGTGACCGCGGCGATCAGGCCGGCGGGCAGCAGCACCGATATGCCCGGGCCCCAACCGGTGAGTTCCAGCGTCCAGTCGCCAACCGCGGTGCCCAGCGCGAAGGTGACCAGGATGGCCAGCCAATAGAAGCCCTCGCGGGCCGGGGTGACGATGGAGTGAATGGACAACGTGCGTTCCCGCGCGTACCAGATGCCGAAGACCACGGCGAGCACGATGGCGAAGACCGTGCTGCTGTCCCGCAACGGCACGCCCTTGTTGTCGGTGAGGATGTCGGTGTAGAGCGTGCCGGTCACACTGATCACCACAACGGTGAACCAGTACACGAACGGCACGTACCGGTCGAGCTTGAACTGCATGCCCAGCACTACCGCAAGCACGGCGGTGAACAGCAGTGCGGTGGCGTCGAGACCGACGCCCAGCGTCATGTTGATCCAGTCCGCAAAGGACTCCCCCACCGTGGTGCACAGGATCTTGATGATCCAGAACCAGACGGTGACCTCGGGAACCTTGTTGAGCCAGAAAGTGCGCTGCGGTGAGCGCGTCGTCGTCATGATCATGACCTTGCCCGGGACCGCGTGTGAGGACCGTGTGCTCAATACCGCGCAAACCCTGCCCAAAACGACAACTGACGCAGCGTTAGCCCGATGTTAACCCGCCAGTTCGCGGACCGCGCGAGCCGAGCGCCGCGATCCGGCAGCCCCAAGCCCCGTCGCCGCGGCCATCGCGACCACCGCGACCGCGAGCGTGCCGACATATCCGGAAGCCGGCGCGCCGGCGGGTCGGCCGTGCAGGACCCAGGGTGCCTGACGGGCGAGCGCGATCCACCAGGTAATCGTGGCCGCGGTCATCGCCACCATGGCCGTGGTGACGCCGGCGCACAGCCCCGCCTGGAAGCGCAGCAAGCGGTCGGGCAACTCGATCCCGCGCGCCGCGGCGGACGCCACGGCGGTCCAGGCCACCAGACAGGCCGCGCCGAGCGCGGTCCAGGCCAGGAAATCGACGGCATAGGCGAGGTCGTGGCCGTTTCGCTGACGTGCGGTCAGGTCAGACGCCCGGGCCAACAGGCCGATCGTGCAGACTCCGGCCGCGACGCTGAGGCCCGTGGCCACCGTGACGCGGCGATGCAGCCTTGGCCACAGTCCCGAGCGCAACCCGCCCACCAGGCGGGGCACCGCGAGCGTGAGCGCGGAGGCCATCAGCACCGCGGCGCACAGCGCAGACCCCACCAGGACCCCGAACGCCATGGCGGGCAGTCTGCGGTTCCCCGGGGCGACGGTGTCCGACCAGTGCTCGGCGAACTTCTGCACGGTGCACCCAGCCAGGACGAACAGTGCCCAGGCCCACAGCACCATCAGCGAGCCGCCGCGGGCCCGCGCGGGCGCGGGCCCATCGCCGACCACCTCCGCGGCGCGGAGGCGTTCGACGCTCGCCGCGCGCACCACGTTGGCCCGGATCCGCCAAGGGTTGACCCCGGCGGCGCGCATCCCGGCGACGAGATCGGTCAGTTCCTCGCCATACCGCGCGCGCCAGGCTCGGGGATAGAGCGTGAGCAGAACCCGGTGGGACGCAGGCGTGTTCATCGCGCCGCGCCCAACGCCGGCCGCACCCGGGTCGGCGCCGGCCGGCGGGCCAAACGCGCCGCGCCCTCGTCGAGAATTGCTCGCAGTTCGGCCAGCGCGGCCTCGAGTGCGACCGACCCGGCCGGGGTCAACCGATAGGGCCGCCGCCGGTCGCTCTCCCCCACAGGTTCGATGAGTCCTCGTTCCTCGAGCCGGCCGATCGCGCCGTACAGGGTGCCGGGTCCCAGGGTGACACCGGCGAAGCCCGCGATGTCCTGCATGAGGGCGTAGCCGTGCTTCTTCCCCGAGGCCAGGCTGGTCAGGATCAGCAGCGGCGGGTCGTTCACTCGACCGGCGAGCGGCGCCGGCTGCGAAGTCGTTCGTGGCATGCTTCGATTGAACTACGTGCGACGTAGTATCGCAAGGCGTACTAGTGACGTGGGCACAAGAGCCGTTGGGTGTTTGTCACATTAACGCCGGGCAAATGCTCCTCACACGAGCGCCCTGCCACCTTGGGCCATCTCCCGGGGTGCGCGTCCATGCCGTTGAACGACATTCCGGACGCCCTCACATATACAGGGAGGATTCCCGTCCGCCAGATGAAGCGCTTCCTCGCGGTCAGCTGTTTCGGATTGGCCCTGGTTGGGGTCAGCGGATCCGCCGTCGCCGCTACCGACGGCGCACCCGAACCCTCCGGCAACGTGCGCCTGACGCAATGCAACGGCGACTACAACTACGACCCCTCCAACGATCCGGTGCACTGCCACTACGCGCATCCGCTGCCCGATCGGCACTGGTGGCGTCACCACCATCGCGACTGAACGTCGCCGTCACGACCACCTCGTGACCACACGGCCGCACCGATCCCGATCCGGCGCACTCCATCCAGCCACCGGCGGCGCCTGACTCCCTCCGGGTGAACAAACGTCGACGCACATGGTGCTCACATGCCACCCCCTTACTGTGGTGAGAGGGTGCGGCCCGACGGCCGTTGAAGGGGGACCAACCGGGCATGCGCAGCAATACGCGTCAGCGCACGATGATCTGTGTGGCCGTGACCGCGCTCACCGCCGCCCTGGCCGGCTGCGGGACGGAAGCCGGCGCGCCGGCCGCCCACGCGCCCGGGCCGGCCTCGCAGGGATCCGCCGTCGTCCGGGCCGATGCGCAGCGCAAGGTCTTGGTGGTCTTCGAGGAGAACGAGACCATTGACCAGATACTCGGTTCCGGCCAGGCACCGTTCCTGACTCAGATGAGCAAGAAGTACGGCGTGGCAACCCAACTCGACGCCGGTTATCCGACGCAGTGCCCGTCGCTGGCCGCCTATCTGATCCTGACCAGCGGGGACCAACACGGCGTCTGCGACGACGGACCACCCGCCAAGCACCAACTGACCGGGGACACCATCTTTCAGCGGGTGACCGACGCCGGGCAGCAGTGGCGGGTGTACGCGGAGTCGATGACGACCAACTGCCAGGCGAGCAACGGCGGCAGTTACGCCGTGCGGCACACCGCTGCGCCGTACTACCCGGCAATCTCCGCCGACTGCGCGCGCTGGCAAATTCCGATGGGCACGCTGCAGAACGGCGCGCTGCACAACGACCTGACCGCCGGGACGTTACCCGCCTTCTCCATGGCCATCCCCGACGTATGCCACGACATGCATGGCGGCACGGGGTGCGGCAAGGACCTGGTGCGGGCCGGCGATGACTGGATGCGGGATTTCACCGCCGCCGTGCAGAAAGCCCCGGACTGGCGCAGCGGCCGGTTGACGGTGATCGTCACCTGGGACGAGGGCTCGGCGACCAGCAACCACATCCCGCTGCTGGTGATGTCACCGACGACCACGAAGAGAAGCGTTGCCACCCCCGCGACCCAGTGCGCGGTGTCCCGAATGATCACCGACCTACTGGCCGTGAACCCGGTCGGTTGCGCGGCCGGGGCGCCCGCGCTCGAGGCGGCATTCGGTTTGTTGCACTGACGTCGTTACATCCTCCTCACATCGGGCGCCGGGTACTGTTGGCAGGTTCGGCGACGAATGTCGTGGCCGGGGCTTCGGGGGGAGTCCAATGCTGCAACTGACCGATGTCCGTGCGACCCGACCGATGGTCGGCTCGGTGCTGGGCGCGGGTGGGGTAATTCTTGCGCTGTGGACGGTCTTTGTCCGGCACTCGCCGGATGATCTGGACCGGGACATCTACGACGATCTGCGCGGCCGGGCCGGGTCCGGTACCGCTCGGTTCGCCGAGCGCCTGACCGGCATCGGCGATGGGGCGCCGCTGGTCGCCGTCCTCTGTGCGCTCGGGATTCTCGCCTTCCTGGCGCTGCGCTCCTGGCGGCCGTTGCTGACCAGCGGCGGCGCGGTGGCCCTCGGTGCGGTGATCTCCACGGTGGTGAAGCTGCTGGCCGACCGCGCCCGGCCGCCGGCATCGGGCTGGTTGATCGCCGACGCGAGTGGCAACTCCTTCCCGTCCGGGCACACCACGGTCACCACCGCCGGCTACCTCGGACTCGCGGTCGGCGTGGCCGCGCTGCTGCGCAGTCAGTGGGCGCGCACCCTCATCGTGGCCACCGGTGCGGCCTTCGCCGTCGCCATCGGCTGGACCAGGGTCGAGCTCGGCGTGCACTGGCCGACCGACGTGGTGGCAGGCTGGACCGTGGGCATCATTGGGGTCCTGGTGGCCAACGCGGTCGTGCCGGCGCTGCCGCGAGCAGGCCACCGCTAAATGATCTTCAAATGATCTTCGGCGGATAGTCCCCCCGGGGGATCACCGGGACCCACGTCCCCTCGCGCCGTGGAGGACTCCATGCATCCGCTGAACCGCTCTGCCGTCGCCGCCTGCCTCGGGTTGGCCTTCCTGGTGCTGCCGGCCACGGCTTCACACCCGGCCGTTCCCGTCACGCAATGCAACGCCGACCCCGGCATCGACGCCTCGAACGACCCGGTCCACTGCACCTATCAGCACCCGGTGCCCGATCGAAAGTGGCGTTCGGCTCATCATCACCGCTGGTGACATTTCGCCGTTGGAATTTGTGTATTTCTCACGTCACCGAGCATTTGTGTGAAGAGAAAGTGTGAGCCATTTACGAAAAAGGCGAAGACTTGTCGTATGGTTAGCGTCCGGTAAATGGTCTTCACACGCTCGCTTCTCCATATTGGGAACCTGACCATCATCTCTCGACAGGGTGGGAGCAGGTTCGTGTATTCAATGAAGCGCTCTGTAATTGCGGTCGGCGTCGGTTTGGCTTTCGTCGTGGTCGGTGCCGGCGTCGGCAACGCAGCAGTTGTCAGCCCGGCACCGAGCGCGGTGGTGAGCCAGTGCAACGGTGATCCTGGCTTCGATCCGTCCAACGATCCGATCCACTGCCACTCCCAGCACCACCATCACTGGCATTTCTAGGGAGTGCGGCAAATGACGACGACCGAGGCGGGCAATCGCACCACGACGCCGACTCATTATGTAATGCGGAAGCTGCCGCACGTGGCGCTGCTGTTCTGGGTTCTGAAGACGGTGGCCGTCACGCTCGGTGAAACGGCCGGCGATTTGTTCGGCATCACCTTCAAGTTGGGCTACGTGGCGACCGCGGCGGCCTTCGCCGTGTTCTTCGCCATCGTGGTCACACTGCAGGTGCGCGCCCGACGATTCCACGCCGCGTTGTTCTGGTCGGTAATTCTGGGCACCAGCCTGGTCGGCACTGAGATCTCCGATTTCCTGGACCGTGGGCCCGGCTCCGGCAGCGAGGCGAACGGCGTCGGCTACGGCTGGGGCATGCTGATTCTGACCGCGGGTCTGGGCTTGGTCTTTGTGATCTGGCGGACGACCGGGCAGACCTACGACGTGGAGAACATCGCCACGCGCAAGGGCGAAATCCTTTACTGGACCGCGATTCTGCTGTCGAACACGTTGGGCACCGCCAGCGGGGACTGGCTATCCGACGACACCGGTCTGGGCTTCCGCAATGCCTTCCTGGTGATCGCGGCGATCATGGCGGGAATCCTCGCGCTGCACTACCTGACCCGCATCAACGGCGTGGTGTTGTTCTGGATCGCGTTCGTGCTCACCCGCCCCCTCGGTGCCGCGGGTGGGGACTCGCTGACCAAGCCCACGTCCGAGGGCGGTCTCGGGTGGGGAACGGCCGGCGGCTCGGCCGCGCTGCTCGGCCTGCTGGTGCTGCTCGTCCTGATTCAAGCGGCGCACGTGCGGCGCAGCCCGCTCGGCTTCGTTCCGTTCCCGCGGCATCGGACCACCGGCGAACTGCAGACGCCGAACGGTGGGGTCGTGTTGGCGCACGGGCGTCGCTTCGAACATTTGGTCCCCGGCGTCCCGCACCAGCACGAGGAACTGCGGCGAGCGGGCTGAACCCCGCGGGGCGTACCGCAACGTCGCCCCGGAAGTTGCCGCAACCGGGGCGACGTGCCCCCGCCCATGGGGTCAGTGCGGTGACGCACTTCCAGAGTGCGGGGCCCAGGATGTGAGGACGGTGTGCCCGTCACCCGTTCGGCCGGGCCATCGGCAGCGTGACAGTGACCACGGCGCCCGGACCGGGCATCCGGTTGCTCGCCGCGACTGTGCCGCCGTGCGCGCGCACCACCACCGCGACGATGGCCAAGCCCAACCCCGTGCTGGTGCTCGAGGTGCGCGCGGTCTGCGCGCGACGGAACCGGTCGAAGGCGTGCGGCAAGAACTCGGGCGGGAAGCCCGGCCCGGTGTCGGAAATCTCCAGGCACACGCTGCCCGCTGCGGCCGGGCGCAATGCCACACTCACCGCCCCACCCGGCGGGGTGTGGTCCAGGGCGTTGGACAGCAAGTTGTCCACCACCCGGCGCAGGGCCGGTGACTCGCCCTGCACCGGACACCCCGTGGGCAGCACCGCGCGCAGGTGCACGCCCTGCCGATCCGCGATGCCTTGCCGGCCGGTAACCGCGGCGGCCACCACCTCGCGCAGGTCGACCCGGTCGGACAGGTCGGGCACCAGCCGTTCCTCGGTGGCCAGCAGCAGCAGGTCCTCGGCGAGGTTGCGCAACCGTTCCACCTCGCTGCGGGTGGTGGCGATCGCCTCGCGCAGTTCCTCCGGGGTGCGGTGCGGGCGGTCGGCCAGTTCCAGCTCGGCGACCACGATGGCCAACGGGGTGCGCAGTTCGTGGCCGGCGTCGGCGACGAACTCGCGTTGCTGGGCAAGGGAGTGGTGTAAGCGGTCGAGTAGGTCGTTGAACGTAACGGCCAGGGCGTGCAGTTCGTCGCCGGTGGCCGGCTCGGTGAGGCGTGCCTCGACATCGCTCGCGCCCAGCGCCGCCGCCTCGGCGCGCATCCGCTCCACCGGGCGCAGAGCGGAAGCGGCAAGGAACCAGGTACCGCCGGCGATCAGCACCAATAGCGCGGGCAGCGCGACCGCCAGTACCGCCTCGATGCGGTCGCTGGCCTCATCGGTGGTCTCCCGGCCGACCCCGACCACCACGTGCCACACGCCGTCCTTGCGCGCCACTGTGTCCACCCGCAGTCGCAGTTCCTGACCGTTGACGTCGCGGTCGAGCAGCGCCGGGGTCTCGACGTCGACAATCGGCAGCACCGCCCGCACCCCGGCGGCCGCGGCTGATGGATCGCTGTACCGCACGCCACCGTCCGGGCCCAGCACCACGGCCAGCCCATCGGTGACCCGCCCGGTGCCCGGCTCGGCCGCCGCAGCCGGAAGGTCCGGCGACTCGGGTTCGTTGAGCGCCTGCAGGAATGGGGTGGCGCGAGCGGCCAATGTGGTGTCCAAGGTGGAATGCAGGTTGTTGTTGAGCGCCTGCACCGCGACCACGGCCCACACCCCGAACAGCCCGGTGGCGGCGAGCGTGTAGGTCACCACCAGCCGGGCGCGCAGGCCGCGCAGTTTCACCCGGCGGCCCCGCTCGCGTCCAATCGGTAGCCGCTGCCGCGCAGTGTTTTCAGGTCGGACCGACCGAACGGCTTGTCGATCTTGCGGCGCAGGTAGCCCACGTATTGGTCGACGATGTTGCTGGCCGGGTCGAAGGCCATGTCCCAGACGTGCTCGAGGATCTGCGTGCGGGACAACACCTCACCCGGTCGGCGCATGAACAGCTCCAGCACCGCGAACTCCTTCGCGGTGAGCTTGAGGTCCTGACCCGCCCGGCCGGCCTTCTTGGTCACCGGGTCCAGCTGCAGGTCGCCGCAGGTCAATACAGTCGGGCGGGCGGGCGCGCCGCGGCGCAACAGCGCCTGCACCCGCGCCACCAGCTCGGCGAAGGCGAACGGCTTGAGCAGATAGTCATCGGCACCCGCGTTCAACCCGGCCACCCGATCGGCCACCGTGCCGCGGGCAGTGAGCATCAGCACCGGCGACCAACGTCCGGCCTCGCGCAGACGACGACACACCTCAAATCCGTCCACACCGGGCAACATGCAGTCCAGCAGGACCACGTCGTAGTCGTACTCCGTGGCCATCCAGAGCCCGTCGCCACCATCGTGCGCAATATCGACCGCGAAGCCCTCTTCCTCCAGCCCGCGACGGATGACCCCGGCCATCCGGATCGAGTCCTCGACGACGAGCACGCGCACCCGCTGAGCATGGTCCATCCAACATGTGAGCCAGATGTGAGGGCACGCGTTGTGACCGGCCGGTTCAGTCTGACGGGTAATCAGATAGACGGGTTCCCGACTGCTCCCCATTGGGTAGCGATTGGGGCCCTGACCTGCACCGAAAGGTTGACCCAAGCAACAACTGATCGGGATAACCGCCGGTGCGCCGGCTACGTCGAACCCGGCATGCGTCGGGTGGGGGCCCGTCGCCGCCTTTGGGGGAGTGTTGTTGCTGCGCGTTCGCGTGCGTCGGCTGGTCACCAGCGGCGCCCTGGTCGCCGGGCTGACCGTCTCGGGTCTGGCGTTGGCCACGGGTGAGGCGGCGGCTGTCTCGAAGAGCAAGATCCAGGTGGTGGCCCACCGCGGTGACAGCAATGACGCCCCGGAGGCCACGTTGGCCGCATTCGGCGACGCCATCCGCGACGGCGCAGACGCCATCGAGTTCGACATCAAGTTCACCTCCGACGGCGTGCCGGTCGCCATGCACGACCACACGGTGGACCGCACCACGGACGGCAAACAGTGCGACGGACTGGTCAGCAGCCTGACCTGGGCCGTGCTGCACATGTGCGATGCGGGCAGCTGGTTCGGCCACGCGTTCTCCGACGAACACGTACCGAGTGTGGACGAGGCGGTCACCTACATCGCCAAGCACTCCAAAACCACCAAAATCTATTTGCACATCAACTTTTCCGGGCTGACCGAGTCGCAGGCCAAGCGGCTGGTGAAGGTGGTCAAGGACGACCACCTGAACACCTCGCGGACCACCTACGTCGGCGAGAACGAGACCGAGATGAAGTACCTGAAGAAGGCCGGCGGCCACCGGCTCGGTCGTATGGTGCACACCGCCGCGGACTGGAAGCTGACCAAGTATCCGGTGCTGGTGCCCTACAGCGCGTACACCTCGGTGGTCAATGCGCACTACATCAAGAAGGCGGTCAAGCGCGGCCAATTGGTGCTGCCGGTGCAGGGGCATCCGCTGACGCTGGCTCAGATCGTGAACGACGGGGCGAACGGGGTCTACCTCAACAACCTGGAATCGGGACTGGAGTACTTGGGACGGCCCAAGCCCGCACCGGCTCCCAAACCCGCGCCGCCGGCCCCCAAACCGGCACCGGCACCGAGCACGCCCGCACCGCCGACCACGCTGCCGGCCGACCTGCCCGTCACCCCGCCGGCCGACCCACCCGTCACCCCGGCGGCCGACCCACCCGTCACGCCACCGGCCGACCCGCCCGTCGACCCGCCCGTCGACCCGCCGGCCGACCCCCCCGTCGACCCGCCGGCCGATCCACCTGCGACCACGCCGACCGACGGCGGAACGTCGCCCTGATCCCCCTCGCCCGACGTCCGTCACACCCGGACGTCGGTCGGC
>DASXPS010000071.1 GCA_036493475.1 Sporichthyaceae bacterium
CCCGGCCGCCCGATCGACGGCCTCGGCATCACCCGCGAGCAGATCGGCGACGACATCCTCTACCGACTCGAGTAGAGCCCGGCCCACGTCGTGGCCCAGCCGCCGCTAGAGCCCGGCGTCGTGTCGCGGCTAGTACGGCAGCCGCCATTCGTGATCATGGTTGGAATTCGAGGGTGAGGCGGCGGGTGTAGTGGGCTCGTGTGGCGCGTTGCCGGTGTTGTGTTCGCCAGTTTGACCAGTGCAAACGGTGAGCGGTGTCGTGGGCGGGGTGCTGGATCAGGATGTTGATCAGGCGGCGGATCTCGTTGGCGCTTCGCCGGATCGTGTTGGGTTCGGGACGCTCGTTGGCGGCGCAGATCGCGAGGATGGCGAGTGCGGCCAGGGCGAGGGTGGCGTGGCGGTGCCAGGACTGCCATTGGCGGACTTGGTGCTGGTCAAGACCGACCTGTCCCTTCGCGGTTTGGAACCCTTCTTCCACGGTCCATCGAGTTCCGGCTATGTGTACGAGCTGGGCGAGGCCGGCGGGTTCGGGTGTCCAGCAGCGGTAGAAGGCCAGTTCACCGGTGGTGTAGTTGCGTCGGATGAGCAGGCTGTGCTGGCCGCCTGCGCCGGGATCGGCGTCGGTGCCGACGTCGGTGAGCCAGGCCCAGTCATAGAGCCGTGGGCCTTTCGAGCCGTGGCCGGCGCTGCGTCGGGTCCAGGCCCAGGCGGGCAGGCCGGCGGCGAGGTGGTCGGCCCGTCTGCGGGCCTTGCCGCCGCTGATGGGGACGAGGTGGTCGCGGGAGATGGCCAGGACATAACCCAGGCGTAGCGCGCGGAGCCGTGCCCGCAGCATGCTGTTGTTGCCGTAGGCCTCGTCCGCGGTCACCCACCGAGCCGGTGTCAGTGCTTGGCGGGCGGCGGTGATCATGTCGTCGGCCAGTTGCGAGCGGGTGGCGAACTCGACGGTGGCGGGGATACCGGCCTGTTCCCGGCGCTGGGCGTCACTGGTCCAGGACTGGGGCAGGTAGATCCGGCGGTCGATCAGGGTGTGTCCGTGTTTACTGGCGTAGGCCAGGAAGACGCTGACCTGGGCGTTCTCGATCCGTCCCGCGGTGCCGGTGTATTGGCGCTGGACACCGACGGAATGGACGCCTTATGGCGCGCCGACGGTTATGCCGCAGTCGGTGCGGATGTCGTGTTGTTCGGCGGTGTCTGGCTTTCCTTCGCGGCATAACCGTTGGTGGCGCGGGATTAGAGTTGCTCGAGGAACGCGAGAAGGTCGTCGCTGGCCTGGTAGCGGGCGGGGTCGGTGTTCGGCGGTGCGGTTCGGGCGATGGCTTGTTCCTTGAGGGCCATGTCGGCGTGCAGGTAGACGCGGGTCGTCGCCGGGGTTTCGTGGCCGAGCCAGAGCGCGATGACGGTGATGTCGACGCCGGCATGGAGCAGGTTCATCGCTGCGGTGTGCCGCAGCGTGTGCGGGGTGACGTGTTTGGCCTGCAGCGATGGGCAGGTGCGGGCTGCGGTAGCGGCGTGTTTTGCGACGAGGCCGGAGACGGCGTCATGGGACAGTCGGGTGCCGCGGCGGGTCGCGAACAGGGGCTCGATGTCGGCTGGCTTGGCTGGGGTGAGCCAGGCAGCCAGAACGCTGACGGTGTGCTTGGTCAGCGGGGTGCAGCGGTCCTTGCGGCCTTTGCCGCGGCAGTAGGCGTGCGCGCCGACGCCGAGTTGGAGGTCGCCAGTGGTGAGCGCGGTCAGTTCGGCGACGCGGAGGCCGGTCTGCGCGGTCAGGGTAAGCAGGGCGTGATCGCGTCGGCCGTGCCAGGTGGTGGTGTCGGGTGCGGCCAGTAGCGCGTCGAGTTCGGTGGGGTTGAGGAAACTGACGATCGTGGTGGTGGCGCGTTTGGTTTGGATGCCCAGGACTCGGCTGATCAGCTCGGCGTGTTCGGGTGCTCGCAGGCTGGCGTAGCGGAACAGGGAGTGGATCGCGGCGAGGCGGGTGTTGCGGGTGGCGACGCTGTTGCCGCGCACTGTTTCCAGGTCGTGGAGGAACTCGCCGATGGTGACGGCGTCCAGGTCGGACAGCTCCAGTCGGGCTGGGAGTTTGCCGGTCCGCTGGTGGACGTGGGTCAGCAGCAGCCGCAGGGTGTCGCGGTAGGAGGCGATGGTGTGCGGGCTGGCGCCGTATTGGCTCATCAGCCGGTCGGTGAAGAAGGCCTGCAGCAGCGGCGCGAGCGCGGTCACGGCCCGGTCACCTCGCCTCGGCCGGGGTGCGCTGCCGCGTCGAGGCGGTGCGCGGCCAGGGCGAGCAGTTGCGGAGTGGCTTGCAGATACCAGAAGGTGGATTCCGGGCTGCTGTGGCCGAGGAACGCCGAGAGCACCGGAAGCCGGGCCGACACGTCGACGCCGGTCTGATACCAGTCGATCAGGACGTTGACCGTGAACGTGTGCCTCAGGTCGTGGATGCGGGGACGACGCCGTCCGGGCGGGGTGTAGATGTCGGCGGCGGTCAGGAGCCGGGTGAAGATCTGGTGCACGCCGCGGTGCTGGACTCGCCGGCCGGTAGCGGTCAGAAAGTACCCGGGCGAGATCGGGCTCGGGCAGAGCCGGTCACGGCGCGCGGCATAGCGGGCGAGCATCGCCGCTGTGGTGGGGTGCAGCGGGATCAGGCGGGTCTGATCGTTCTTCCCGGTCACCGTCACCGCCGACGCGTGTTCGTCGACGTCGCCGCGGTCGAGAGCCAGGGCCTCGCCCACGCGCAGCCCGCTCGCGGCCAGCAGACTGATCAGTGCCTGCATCGTGGCCGACGGCAGCGGCGCCGCGATCGTGCCGGCCGCGTGCACCAACGCCGCGATCTCCTTGACCGAGTAGTGGTAAGGGGTTGGCCGATGCGCCCGGCCGGGTAGCAGCCCCGCTGGTGGAATCTGGCAGTCCGGGTCGAACGCCGCCAGGTAGCGGGCGAAGCCTCGCACGATCGCCAGCCGCCGCTGCCGGTGCGCGGCGCTGATGTCCTCGGGCTGGCTCGCCCACGCCACCGCCTCGGCGATAGTGACGCTCCGATGGCCAGCGCGGTCGAGCCGGGCGGCGAAATCCAGCAACAGCCGGCCGTCCTGACACAGCTTGAAACCCAAGCCGCGACGCATCGCCAAATACTGTTCCGCCCAGGTTCGCAGGCTCATCGCGGGGCCCCCTGCGGAGAGGGCCGGGCCAACTCGGCCAGCCGAGCCTGGTCCAGCCGGGCATAGATCGCCGTGGTGCGCTGCTGGGCGTGCCGCAGCAACTGCCCGATCTCCTCCATCGACGCGCCGGCCGCCAGCAGATCGCAGGCCGCAGCGTGCCGCATCCCGTGCGGCCCGAACCGGGACACCCCGGCCCGCGCGCACGCGGCACCGACCAGCACGGTGACCGACGCGGTCGCCAACCCGGTGAACGGCGCTTTCACCGTGATGAAGACGTTGGGCGCGGCGGTAACCGGCCGCGCGTGCACCAGATAGTCGGCGACCGCCGCACCGACATCAGCCGGCAACGGCAGCACATCGACCCGACCGCCCTTGCCGCGCACGGTCAACTCGCCCGACCGCCAGTCGACATCGGCCAACTCCAGCCGGGCCACCTCGCCACCGCGCACCGCCAGACGGGCCAGCATCAGCAGAATCGCGAAATCCCGACGGCCGACGGCGCTGTCGCGGTCACACGCCGCCAGCACCGCCCGGACACTCTCACCGCCGGCCGACCGGGGCCGGGCCAGGTTGCGGGGCCTGCCCCGGCCAGCCGGGACTGCGCCAGCCAACCCGACCGGAACGTGCCCGGCCACGTGCAGGAACCGCAGCAACGACCGCAGCGCGGGCAGCGTCATCATGTCCAACGCCGTACTCCGCCGCCGCGTACTCCACTGCTGCACGAAATCGATGACCTGCCCGGCTGACAGCCTCGATAGCGCATCCTCCAGGGGCTCGGACAGCCCAGCCAGAAACGTTCGAGCGCATCGCAGATAGTGCTTCACGGTGCCCGCGGACAGCCCGCGCTCGTCTTCCAAGTAGCGGCGGTACTCGCCCACCAGCACATCTGCCGGTGTCACTGCCACCATCACAGCCGGCGGCGGGACTACCCGCAGCCGGCGCAGGTACTCCAACAGAGGCGCCAACGCCCGCCCGCCGACTCTCACCGAGACACCGGCCGACCGGCGCTCCCGTTGGAACTTCCGCACGACCTCGCTGGTCAGCTCGGCCGTGGCCAGGCCATGGTCGAGCAGCCAACTGCTCAGATCCGCCAACCGGTGAACGTGATCGACGATCGTGTCCGGCGAGAATCCTTGCGCCGCCAAGTCCTCACGAAGCCCGTCAGCGAACGACGCGAGCGGCCCCTGCACCGCGATCCGCCAGCGACGCCGTCCACCATCACCCATGTCCATGGTCTTCTCCTGTCTGTCGATGGACTCCACCGACCAGACACGAGAAACATTCGGCTACGACGGACAACCCGTGTGTAATGCTGCCCGGCAACCCCGGCATCAGCACGGTGACCAGCGCCGATCCGCAACAACACGGCATAACCGTCGGCGCGCCATAAGGCGTCTAATGCCGAGTTCGGCATTAGACGCCTTTCTTCA
>DASXPS010000072.1 GCA_036493475.1 Sporichthyaceae bacterium
CGGCGTGGGTGAAGGGAACCATGTGGGCCCCCGAGGGCAATGTTTGCGCTTGTCCGCGCTGCGCGGCGCCGGCAAGTTCGAGGGTCCATTGGCCATCCCCCGAAAGTGTGGAGACCTGAGATTGACGGATCTTGGTGTTGGGTTCGTTCGTCGGGCCCGGTTTCGACGGCGTCGGGGGCGCCGTCCGCAGCTGGGGGTCAAGGCTGGCCGCAGGCCACCCGCAGGGCTTGGCCTTGACCGCGGCGAGGACGGTGCCACGCTGGGTAGCCGCAGACGGCGTCCGGTTCATGCCGCCTGCCCCGGCGGGTGGTCGGGGGTGTCGTGGCTGCGCTCGTAGGCGATCGGGGAGAGCATGTCCAGCGCCGAGTGGCGCCGGTCGTGGTTGTACTCCTCGATCCAGGCCGCGACCTTGGCGCGGGCCTCGGCCTTGGTGGCGAAGCGTTCCAGACGGCGTAGCTCGAATTCCATTGTGGAGTGCCAGGACTCGATGACGGCGTTGTCCAACGCTGAGCCGGGTCGGCCCATCGACTGGCGGATGCCCAACCGGTCGCAGGCGGCTCGGGTGAGCCCGGCGGTGTACTCGCTGCCTTGGTCGGTGTGCAGGATGACCCCGGCGATCGCGTCCCGCCCGCCGCGCACCGCGACCGCCATGGCCAGCGCCGCGTAGGCCAGCGCGGCGTCGTGGTGCTCGCCCAGGGCGAAGCCGACCACCCGCCGCGAGGCCATGTCCAGCACGCTGTCCAGGAACAGCTTGCCCTCGTCGGTGACGATCTCGGTGCCGTCGCCGTACCACTTGCGGTTGAGCTGCCCGGCGGCGAAGCGGCGCCCGATCAGGTCCGGGGCCCGCCACCGGCCTCGCCCCGGCCGAGTTGTGTTCTTGCCCCGGCGCCGGCGGCGGGCCACCAGGTCCTGCTCGCGCATGATCTTCGCGACGGTGTTCTTGCTGACCCGCCAACCCGCCTCGCGCAGGTCTGCGGTGATCCGCGGGGAGCCGTAGCGACCGCGGTGCGCGGCGAACAACCGGCGGATCTCCACGACCAACTGCTCCCGGCGAGCCCGCCGTCGGGAGGCATCCCCATCGCGCCACTTGTAGAACCACGCCGCGCTGACCCCCAGTGCCCGACACGCGGTGGCGTGCGGGATCTGGTGCTCGGCCCTCTGGGCGGCGATGAACCGCGCCACCGCTACCGGCCCATCGCCTCGTTGACCCAGAGGGCCACTGAGCGCTTGAGGACATCACGCTGCATCCGCAGCTCGATGTTCTCGGTCCGCAGCCGCAGTAGCTCCGCGCGCTCCGACTCGCTCAACGCCGGGTTGCCGCCCTCATTGCTGCGCCGCAGGCGAGCGCACCAGTTGCCCAGCGTGCCCTCGTTGATGCCCAACTCCCGGGCCACCTGCGCGATCGGCTTGCCCGTCTCGAGCACCAGCCGAACTGCGCCATCTCGAAACTCTTGATCAAATTTCCGGTACTGCCTTGGCACCGCTCCTCCTCAAAGCGATGTCTCCACGCTACGAGGGGAAGCCCACGCGTCGTACTTGGTGTCCCGGTCGCGGATGAGGAACCGGAACCGCACGGTGCGCTCGCCGAGGTCCATGACTTGGTTGCGGGCCTGTTGCGTGGTCCACGGCCCGTCCGGGTGTGCGGTGACGCCCAGGACGTGCTGCCGCTCGTCGAAATTCCCCAGAGTTGCTAGATCATCTT
>DASXPS010000073.1 GCA_036493475.1 Sporichthyaceae bacterium
CGGCCAATCCGACCAGCCAGGAGCTGCTGAACAACCTGTACCAGTTCAAGGGGCAGAAGTTCACCACGTTGGGCGGGCTCACCGTGCCCCTGACGTTCCGTGAGGGCAGCACCCCGAAGATCCCGTACTGCCTGTTCGCCGCCATCTCCAACAAGGCGAACAACGGCTGGGATACCCCCGTCTCCACCGCCAAGTGCACCGACCTGCTGGCCCCCAGCGATCCGCAGAAAAACAGCTGACCCAGCAACACACGCGTCGGGGGTTCGGCAAGCCCGCCGGACCCCCGACGGCCAAGGTCCATCAGCCGCAGAAGTAGTCCCGGAGTCGTCATGAACCTGATCAGCCTGCTGAAGAAGCAATGGGATCGCGCCCTTGCGCTCGTCGCCACCGTCGTCGGCGCCGTCATGCTCATCAACGGCTGGGTCGGCGTCAGCGGCACCAACGTGCTGTCCGAACAGGAGCCGTACATCGTCTCCGGCGGTATCGGCGGCATCTTCCTGCTCGGCATCGGCGCCACCCTGTGGGTCTCCGCCGACCTGCGCGACGAGTGGCGCAAACTCGACCGCATCGAAAAGGCGCTCGCCGACGGTGTGCTGCGCTGGGACTCCGGCGACACGCTGGGCCCGGAGACCACCGCCGTTCGCCGGACCGCCAACCACGTGCGTTCGCACGCGGCCGTGGCGCGCGAGCATGGCTAGCCGCGACCGGGCGCAGACCTTCGAGCCCTGGACCCCTTTGGCGGTTCTGCTCTGGGCGGCGATGAGTCTGCTGGCCGGCGTGCTGATCTTCATCTGCTGGTTCTATGCCAGCGGTAAGACCCAATACAACGACCAGAGGCCGGCCCTCAACCTGGCCGTCCTGGGTGCGATTGTCGCGACGGCCGGCGGTGCGTTCGTCTGCCTGGCCGGTCGTCGTGCGGTGGGCCTGCGCCGCCAGGCATTGCTCGCCGACATCCCCGTCGCACTGCTGTCCCGTTCGGTCGCCCCGCTGGACATCGCACTGCTGACCCTCGTCGGTGGCGCGGGCCTGAACCGCTATCACCGCTCCGATTGCGACCTGTCCACCGGGCGGAACTGGGCGCCGGCCGACCGAGAAGTTCACGAGCAGGAAGGGCGCACGCCCTGTGGGGTGTGCAGGCCATGAACACTTTCTTCAACTACTTCATCCCGGGTATCTCGGACGGCTCGGTCTACGCGCTGTGCGCGCTGGGCATGGTGCTGACCTACAAGACCTCCGGTGTGTTCAATTTCGCCTACGGCGCACAGGCCGCGGTCGGCGCCTACATGTTCTACGAGTTCCACGACCTGCCCAGCCGGCACTGGCTGGCCGCGATCCTGCCCAAGTCCATGCAAGGCCCCTACCCCTGGCCGGTGGCCTTCATATTGGGCCTGTTGATCGTCGGGGTGATCGGCGGCCTGTTGCTGGAACGGCTGGCCTCGCTGCTCTCCTCGGCGCCCACGGTGATGATCGTGGTGGCCACGGTCGGTCTGCTGGTGATGCTGCAATCGCTGATGACCGCGATCTACGGCGCAGCCGACCTGCGCACCCGGGACTACCTACCCACCAGTGGTTTCACCCTCGGGGAGATCAAGGTTTCCTACGGCGACGTCATGGTCACGGTGTTCTGTCTGGTATCGGCCCTGGCGCTGTTCCTGTTCTTCGGCCGCACCCGACTGGGCAAGGCCACCACCGCGGTGGTCGATGACCCGAACCTGCTGGCTCTGCAGAAGATGAGCCCGACCGCGGTGCGCCGACTGTCCTGGATCCTCGGCTCCAGCTTCGCCACCATCGCCGGCATGCTGCTGGCGCCCAAGCTGGGCGTGTCGGTGAACACCCTGGTGCTCATCGTGATCGCGGCCTACGGCGCCGCGGCCATCGGGCTGTTCGAGAACCTGCCGCTGACCGTCGGCGGTGCGTTCGGCATCGGCGTGCTGATCAACTACCTGCCCAGCCAAACTCAGCGCTACGACAACGCGCTGTTCGGCAAGGACAACCTGATCTTCCAGGAGCTGCCGCGCAACGTTCCCTTCATCGTGTTGTTGGTGGTCTTCCTCATCGTGCCGGCCACCAAGCTGACCGAGCGCGGCGTGCGCAACGCGCGGCGGTTGACCCCGCCGCGGCAGTTCCCGCCGCTGGTCAGCGGTATCGGCCTGGCGGTCATGCTGGCCGGGCTGATCCTGGTGCCGCACGTGGTCGACGACGCCAAGGTGACGCAGTACAGCGCGGGCCTGGGCTACATGATCATCTTCTTGTCGCTGGGCATGCTGATCTGGATGTCGGGTCAGATTTCCCTGTGCCACATGGGTTTTGCCGCACTGGGCGCGGTGACGATGGGCCACATGGTGACCACCGGGTTCTCCGACAAGATCCCGCTGCTGGGTGGGCACACCGTGTCCTGGCCGGTCGCGGTCATTATCGGTGGTCTGGTCGCGGTGCCGTTCGGTGCGGTGGTGGCCATCCCAGCCATTCGTCTGGCCGGTATCTACGTCGCGGTGGCCACGTTCGGCTTCGGCATCGTGTTGCAGTACATCGTCTACCCGATCTGGTGCTTCTTCGGAATCCCGCCGCTGGTCCCGATCCCGCGGCCGGGCGACGACTTCACCCTGTTCCGTACCGGGCAGTCCGGTCACACCGGTGGCATCCTCGGCATGAACTTCGTCTCCGACGAGCGGTACTACTACCTGTGCCTGATTGTCACCATGCTGATGGCGGCAGTCGTGTTGCTGGTCCGACGTAGTCGGCTCGGCCAACTGCTTCGGGCGTTGGCCGATTCGCCGGTGGCGGTGGAGGCCTACGGTGCCAACACCACGGTGATTCGGGTGGTCGTGTTCTGCCTCGCGGCGTTCATGGCCGGCGTCGGCGGCGCGGTGCTCTCCGGTACCCCGGAGCAGGCCTCCGGTACTCCCGGTGGGATCTACGACTACACGTTCTCGCTGATCATCGTGGCGGTGCTGGGCTTCTGCGGTCGCCGACCGATCCTGTCCCCGCTGCTCGCTGCCACGGTGTTCGAGGTCGTGAAGGTCTACCCGCCCTTCGACTACGGGAACTTCATCAAGTACCAGGGCGTCATCTTCGGCGCGCTGGCCATCCTGGTCGCCATCTGGCCCGCGCTGAACTTCCGCGGCCTGCTCGGGACACGGGGACAGGAAAGGGTGGAATCCGGCGGCGGCCCGCTGCACGAGCGAGAAGTTGACCCTCCCGTGCGCCCGGTAACTATCCGCATCCCAGAGTTGGAGCTCGCCGGACAGGGGGCTGGGTCATGAGTGTCGACCTCGACGTCCAGAATGTGACGGTCCGTTTCGGTGGCATCGTCGCGGTGAACGACGCCACCGTGTACGCCAAGGGCGGCGAGATCACCGGTCTGATCGGACCGAACGGCGCGGGCAAGACCACGTTCTTCAACGCCTGCTCCGGGCGCAACAAACCGGAGAAGGGCAGCATCGTGCTCGGCGGGGAGCACCTCGACGGGCACGGCTCCTCCAACCGGGCACACCGCGGGCTGGGGCGCACGTTCCAGCGCATGGAGTTGTTCGACTCGATGACCGTGCGGGAGAACATTCGCACCGGTCCGGCCGCCTGGTATTCCAGCTTCCGGCCGCTGGGTCAGATCTATTCCACCCGCAAGGAGACCAAGGAGATCAACCGCCGCACCACGGACGCGCTGATCCGCTGTGGCATCGAGAAGATGGCCGACAAGACCGCGGGCGACCTGTCCACCGGTCAGCGTCGGTTGGTGGAGTTGGCCCGGGCAATCGCCACACCGTTCAAGTTCGTGCTGCTCGACGAACCGTCCTCCGGCCTCGATGTGGCCGAGACCAAGGAATTCGGCGAGGTACTGCTGCACTTCGTGAAGGACACCGGCACCGGAATCCTCATCGTCGAACACGACATGGCACTGGTGGCCGACATCTGCACCCGCATCTACGTGCTCGACTTCGGCAAGATCATCTATCAGGGCACGACCGCCGAGGCGCTGAGCAGCCACACGGTGAAGGCTGCGTATCTGGGGGAGGCCCACGTTGCTTGAGTTGCGCAATATCAGCGCCGGTTACGACACCGGCATCGTGCTCCGGGACGTCAGTATCACCGTGCCGGACGACGCGGTGGTCGCCCTGCTCGGGCCGAACGGCGCGGGCAAGACCACGCTGCTCCGAGTGGCCTCCGGGCTGCTCAAGCCCTACTCCGGACAGATCCTTGTCGACGGCGAGGACCTGACCGACAAGAAGGCGTTTCACCTTGCCCGTAAGGGAATCATCCACGTCCCCGAGGGCCGGGGGATCTTCCCGTCGCTGACCGTCACCGACAACATCCAGCTGCAGGCCAAGCCGAGTGAGTTCAAGAAGTCGTTGGCGAAGGCCACCTCGGTGTTCCCCCGGCTGGGGGAACGGGCCAACCAGATCGCCCGCACCATGAGCGGTGGCGAGCAACAGATGCTGGCGTTGTCGCACGCCTATGTCGGCAACCCGAAGACCGTGTTGCTCGATGAGGTGTCGATGGGTTTGGCTCCCAAGATCGTCGAGGAGATCTTCGTCTACCTCGAGGACCTGGCCAAGCAGGGCATCGCTCAACTGCTCGTCGAACAGTACGTCTCACGGGCGCTTCAACTTGCCGATTACGTCTACATCCTGGACCGCGGACGCATCAGCTTTGCGGGCGAGCCCGGCGAAATCTCAGAGGAGACCATCATGAATTCCTACCTCGGGTCGTTGGCGTCATGAGGGCGCCCCGCTGGGCTGTGGCCCTTACCGTTGTCGGCGCGGCGGGCACGGGTGCCGTCGTCGTCGGCCTGCCCGGTTCTGCGTTGGCCGGGGACAACCGCTACTCGCTGACCGCCCAGGGCGACGCGATGTTTTTCCAGCTCGACGGCGAGGACATCCCCGCGTCGCCGACGAATGAGGCGGGTTCGCTGACCGCCCACTCCGATGCGGACAGCGAGGGCAACAGCACCGCGTTCGCCGGCGCGCCGTACTACGGCAAGACCGCCCAGACGTTGCCCGGCACCATCAACGGCGTGCCGAACCAGTTCGGCGCGCCACAGCTGCAGTTGCCGGTTTCCCAATTCCCGGGCTACGTCACCTCGTCGTATCCCAGTCAGCCCAAGGCCGAGGACGCCCAGGGCTACTACAAGGTGGACGCGACCAGCGACGACACCTCCTCGACCGCTTCGGGTACCAACGGTGCGCCCTCCTCGGTGCCCGCGCCCAACCAGCAGCAGTCGGTCACCGCGGTGACCAAGCTGAACCCGGACGGTTCCACGACCGCCCAGGCGGAGGGCTCTGCGGCCGGCTTCGTGTACCAGGCGTTCGAGTTGGGCAACTCCGATGCCAAGGCCCTGATCAGTGACAAGGGTGGCAAGCCGCAGGTCACCAGTGCGGTCTTCGGCCGGTTCTCCGTCGGCGGTCAGGAGTTCGGCTTCGACAAGAACGGCTTTCAGTACCTGGGTCAGGACATGAGCCAAAAGGACGCGGTGCAGAAGGCCAACGACACGCTCAAGGCCGCGAACATGCAGATCGACGTGGCCCCGCAGACGCAGGAGACCGACCCGGTCAGTGGCGTCACCACCTACAGCATTGGCGGCTTGAAGCTGACGACCACTCAGAAGAGCCCGAGCGGCGCGGTCTACACCATCGGCTACATCCTGGGCCGCGCCAAGGTCAGCTCGGTGAACGTGCCGCTGGGCACCGCGGTCACCGGTGCGGACAGCACCTCGAACGGCCCCACGCTGGGTGGGGTGAACTCCGCCGCGAACACCTCGCCGAACACAGGCACCGCCGCGTCGGCCGCGGGTGACGCCGGCATCGCTGCCGTGGACGCCTCCGGGGGCGCCGTGGACACTGGTGCGGTCGACACCACCGGGGCCGGCGCGGCGGGCAGCACCCTGGCGGCCGGCGCGCCGCAGGCCGTGGTGGCCCCGGCGCTGCCCCGCACGCTCGGCTTTGTGCCGGCCGTCGAGGCACGCAATCCCAAGCCGGGCAGCAGCGACGGTCTCTACCTGATGCTGGTGATCGCCGGCCTCGGCGTGCTCGCCGCACAGCAGCTGTTCAGCCGCTTCGGGGTCCGCATGATGATGGCCCGCAAGTAGCAGTCACACCACCACGTTGTGGGTGTTAGGGGGCGGGCGTGGCGGTGGGCAGCGTGGTGAGCAGCGAGTCGGGGAAGCCGGTGCTGCGCTCGCCCAGCTGCGGGTCCCACAGCTTGTCCCCGATGACGGCCAAGGACTTGGCGACAGTCAATAGTGCGTCGTGATCCGCCTGCGGCGCCAAAGCCGCGGCCTGGCCGAGCTGGGTGGCCTCGGCGTCAATGAGCAACGCCAGCTGCAGCCGGGTGTTGCTCGGGCGTCCAGCTTTGGGGTCGGGCTTGCCGTAGAGCAGGTCCGAAACCTTGGTGAAGTCCACGGCCTGGGTGCGCAGCGCGGGCAGCTTGCCGTCGCTGATCGCTGTGGCCTCGTCCTTCGCCGAGGGCAGATCGGCCCCGCGCACCAACTTCGACCATGCCGCGACTGACTGCTCGGGCCGGGTGTCCTGGTACTCCCGCTGCGTCTTGTCGCCGCCCACATCGGTCAACGGTGCCTTCGGCGCGTAGTCACCCGCCGCCCAGTTCGGCACCTCCGGGGCCTTGCGGATCACCACGCCGGGGATGTCCCGATCCGGGGTCATGTACGGCTTGAGTTCGGCCTGAGCCTGGTCGAAAACCCGGTCGGACAGCGTCTGGACCCGACTGATCGCCAACTGCAGCTGGGTGCGCAACGCACCCCTCGGCACCGCCGCCGTGACCTTGGTGAGCGCGGCGGACTGGGCGTACCCGTCCGCGGCGAGGCGATAGTCGACCACCGCGCGCGGCGCTTGTTCGAACGCGGCCCGCGCGGCCAAGGCCTGCTGGGTGGCCGCGATGTCACCGAGCATGTTCTGCGCGGCCGCGGCGACCTGCTGGTCGTCGACAGTGTCCTTGCGCCAGTTCTGCAGGGTCTGCAGATAGCTGACCAAGGTCGTGCTCATGTTGGCGAAGTCCTTGAGCACGTCGCCCTGGTACTGATCGCCCGGCGTGCCGGTGGGCGTGGGCGTCGGCGCGGGGGAGTCGGCGGAGTCCGAACCGCTCAGCGACCACGCCGCTACGCCGGAGGCCACTGCGGCGACCACCAGCAGCGCCGCGAAGCCCTGCACTTTGCGGTTGCGCAGGCCCGTCCTGGCCGGCTGCTTCTTCTTCGACGACGCCATGAGGGCAAAGGCTAACGGGTATTAACGTCGGCACCAAACACGGGCCCGTTTCACAACACAATGGCCTCAAACATAATCAGCCACCTCGGCGGCTGTTTCATCCACGGCGTGTTGTGGCAGCCCATGAGCATGACGACCGGCGTGTTATTTCGGCGAACACGGGATGGGGCGGTCGGCCCTCAGCGTCGCGACGACGGGTGCCGTAAGGACATCCAGGGACTGCGGGCTTTGGCCGTCGGCCTGGTGGTCGTTTACCACCTGTGGAGCCACGGTCTGCGCGGCGGCTTCGTCGGCGTGGACGTTTTCTTCGTGATCTCCGGCTTTCTGATCACCTCTCACCTGCTCACCAAGCCGCCGCGGCGACTCTGCGACCTGGCCGCGTTCTGGGCACGCCGCATCCGCCGCCTGCTGCCCGCCGCGCTCACCGTGCTGGTCACCGCGTTGGTCGCGGCCCGCCTGCTGGCCCCGGAGACGCAGTGGAAGGCCACCGGTCAGCAGATCACGGCGTCCACCCTGTACTGGCAGAACTGGCACCTGGCCGGGCAGTCGGTGGACTACCTGCATGAGGACAGCCCGCCCACCGTCGCCCAACACTTCTGGTCGCTGTCGGTGGAGGAGCAGTACTACGCGGTGTGGCCGCTGCTGCTGGCGCTCGCCGTGCTCGCGGCCCGCCTGCTGCGCCGTCGGCTCGCGCCGTTGGCCGCGGTCGCTGTCAGCGTGCCGCTGGCCGCCTCACTGACCTGGTCGATTCTCTACACCCGCAGTCACCCCGCGCAGGCCTACTTCGTCACCACCACCCGCATCTGGGAACTCGCCGTCGGCGCACTGCTGGCCGCGTTGGTGCACAGTGTGTCGCGACAGGGCGCACGCCACCGGTTGTCCGGCGTCGGTGCGGTGCTGCGTCCGATGCTGGTGTGGGTCGGCTACGCGCTCATTGCCTATGCCGGGCTTACCTTCTCCGGCAACGATTTCCCCGGCGCCAAAGCGTTGTTACCGGTGTTGGGCACCGCCGCGGTCATCGCGGCCAACGACCAGAGCGCATTCACCCCGAACCGGCTGCTGGCGCTGCGTCCCGCGCAGTACCTCGGCGACATCTCCTACTCGGTGTACCTGTGGCACTGGCCGATCATCGTGCTGGTCCCCTATGCCAGCAAGCACGATCTGACCGTGACCGAGAAGATCGCCATCATGGTGGCCACCGTGGCCGCCGCGGGTCTGAGCAAGCGCTACATCGAGGACCGGTTCCGTCGTCCGCGGCCGGGCCGCTCGCTGGTGGTCCCGTACCGCTGGGCGGCGGTCGCCATGGCCGGTGTCGTTGCGCTGGCTCTCGGGCAGGTCCAGGAAATCAACCTCCGCATGCACCAGCAGTTGCGGGATGCACAATTCGCCGCCGCCGACCCCTGCTTCGGGGCCAACGCGATGCGGGCGGATCGTCGGTGCGCGCTCGCGCCGGACGCGGCGAAGGTGGTGCCGAGCCCGATCCTCGCGCCGACGGACATGTCGTTCTCCTACCGGTCCGACTGCGAGCTGAAGATGCCGTTCACCGGGGTCAAGTCCTGTGTGTTCGGCGATACCAAGGCAACCCGCAACGTGGCGCTGGTGGGGAACTCGCACGCCATTCATTGGTTGCCCGCGTTGCAACAGGTCGCGCTCGCCGAGCACTTCAAGATCACCACGTTCTTCAGCGAGCAATGCTTCGCGACGACGGTGCCCATCAAGTTCCCAACCCGGGCGGAAACCGAGAACTGCCTGCATTGGGGCCGGCAGGTGCTGTCCACGACGGCGACCGGTCCGTTCGACCTGGTGGTCACCTCCGAGCGGACGTATATGGCGCCGTTGACCGGTGGCAACAGCGACAAGGTGTTCCAGCAGGGCTACGCCTCCTACGTGCAGAACTGGCTGAAGGCGAATCGTCGGGTGCTGGTGCTCCGCGACGTGCCGCATCCGCGGACCACGTTGCAGGACGTGCCCAACTGCGTGGCCCAGCACCGCCACAACCTCACCGCGTGTCAGGGCAGCCGCTCGGCGTGGATGCACCCCGACCCGTTGGCCGATGCGGTGCGTGCAATGAAGTCCCCGAAGGCGTCCGTGGCGAACTTGACCGACTGGTTCTGCAGCAAGACCACCTGTCCGTCGGTGATCGGTGGCGCCTTGGTGTACTTCGACGCCTCGCACATCACCGCCACCTACGCACGCACGCTGACGCCGGTCTTGGCACCGATTGTGGCCAAGGCACTCGGAGCGAAGAAGGTGGTTATCCCGGCCGCGGCCGCGGGTAAGCACACCGCGTGAAAGCTGCTCCCGTGCGCTCGGCCCGCGCGCGGGGATCGGTGCTGGCCGCGATGCTCCTCGCGGTGGCGCTGCTGCCCGGTTGGGCGATGGCGCACCGCGACAATTCCGCGTGTGCCGGCGCGGCGGCACTGCCCAATCACTGCCGCGTCCCCAACTCGGGCAGCTACGTCCCGGACGCCGCCCATGCCGAGGCCGACCACGCCGGGAACGGCCAGGCGGACGGTTGTTGGACCACAGGCGACTTCACCCAATTCCGTTCCTGCACCCTTGGTCGCCCGCAGGCCAAATACACCGTGGCCCTGGTCGGCAACTCCCACGCCGGGCAGTACCTGAACCCGTTACGCACGTGGGCCGACCAGTACGACATGCGCATCGTGGCCTACCTGATCCCGAAGTGCTTCGCGATCGACGAGAAGATCGACATCGGCGACAAGCACTACGGCCCGGTGATGAACGACCGTTGCCGCGCCTGGGGGCAGTGGGTGCAGCGGCAGACCAACGCGCTCAAGCCCGACCTCATCGTCACCACCGAGCGCACGTACAAGAAGCCGATCCCGGTGCGCTCCGGTGGCCAGTGGCAGACCTGGAAGGCCGGTTACCAGCGCTACCTGAAGGGCTGGACGAGCCAGGGCCAACACCTCCTGGTCGTCCGGGACAACCCGGTGCCCGGTAAGTCGGTGCCGGCGTGTTTGGCCGCGCACCCGCACAAGTTCTCCAAGTGCGCGGGCGACCGGGCGAAGTGGCTGCCGCCCGATGCCCTGGTGGCCGCGGCGGAGTCGCTGCACACCTCGCTGATCTCCGCCGTTGATCTGAGCGACTACATGTGCACGGACACCACATGTCCCGGCGTGCTCGGCGGGTTGTGTGTGTATCGCGACCACTCCCACATGACCGCGACCTGGGTTCGCTCACTGCAGGCCTACCTGGAGGAGCCGTTCGCCGCGGCTCTGCACCACCATCCCTAATGAAGGACGCCTAGATAGCCTCGATGTCGGGGTAAGCGGGGCGCCACATGTGGTCGTCGATCTGCTGCACCGGGTCCGTCAGCGGGGCATCGGCCAGGCCCTCCTGCTCCGCCGCGGAGGCGACGGCGTGGGCGACGGCGGCGGACACCGCGCGCAGGTTGGTCACCGGCGGCAGCAGGCTCGTGCCGGGTCCGACCACGGCGGGCATGGCCGCCACCGCCTGCGCCGCCGCGGTGAGCATGCCGGTGCTGACCCGACGGGCGCGGGCCACGATTACGCCCAGGCCCAGGCCGGGGAAGACCAGTGCGTTGTTGGCCTGCGCGATGCGGTGTACCTGCCCGTTGTGTTCGACCGGCGCGAACGGGCTGCCGGTGGCGATCAACGCGCGCCCGTCGGTCCAGCGCAACACGTCCGAGGGCAACGCCTCGCATTTCGACGTGGGGTTGGACAGCGGAAGGATGATCGGGCGAGGGCAGTGCGCGGCCATGTCCCGCACGATCTCCTCGGAGAACGACGCGGCCTGCGCGGAGGTGCCGATGAGCACCGTCGGCCGCACCTCGCGCACCACGTCGGCCAGCGTCGGGATGCCGTCCTTCGCCCACCCGTCGGTCTCCCCGGTCGGGCGGGCGTACGCCAGCTGGAAGTCGCGGATCGTCGCCGCCTGATCGGCCGTCAGCAACCCGCGGCTGCCCAACGCATAGAACCGGCCGGTGGCCTCGGCGGCGCTGAGCCCGTCGGCGATCATCGCGTCGCGCAGCATGTCGGCGATGCCGATCCCCGCGGTGCCCGCGCCATGGATCACCACGCGTTGGTCGCGCAGGCGGGTGCCCGCGGCTCGCACCGCGGCCAGCACGGCGGCGAGCACCACGGCTGCGGTGCCCTGCATGTCGTCGTTGAACGTGCAGCAGCGGTCGGTGTAGCGCAGCAGCACCCGTCGGGCGTTGGCTGCCGCGAGGTCCTCCCAGTGCAGCATCGCGCGCGGGAAGACCCGGCCGACCGCGTCCACGAACTGCTCGACCAGCGCGTCATAGCGTTCGCCGCGCACCCGGGCGTGCCGGATACCCAGATACATGTCGTCGTTCAGCAGCGCGAGATTGTCGGTGCCCACGTCCAGCATCACCGGCAGCACCCGGCGCGGGTGGATCCCCGCAGCCGCGGTGTACACCGCGAGCTTGCCGACCGCGATCTGCGCCCCGCCGACCCCCCAGTCACCGATGCCGAGGATGCCCTCGCCGTCGGTGGCCACGATCAGGTCGACGTCCTCGGGACCCATGCCGACGTTGCGCAGCCGCTGCTCGATCTGCTCGGGCGAGTCGACAGACAAATACACCCCGCGGGGCCGGCGGAACTCGTGACTGAACTGCTCGATGGCCTCGCCGATGGTGGGGGTGTAGACGATCGGCAACATCTCGTCGAGGAACTCCGAGAGCAGGCGGTAGAACAGCACCTCGTTCCGGTCGCGCAGGTTCCCCAGGTAGACGTGCTTGTCCAGCGGAGTGGGCTGGCGCAGGTACTGCCCATACACCCGGCGCAGTTGCCCCTCCAGCGAGGACACGCAGTCCGGCAACAGCCCGGTCAGCCCGAGCGCGGCGCGCTGCTCGTCGTCGAACGCGGTGCCCCGGTTGAGCATCGGCAACGACAGAACCGGGTGCCCACGAGCCCGAACCCGAGCCGTCCAGCGTCCCGCGGTCGTCGGCACCAGGTCGTACGGATCTTCCGTCATGGGGTACGAGAATAAACGCCCCTGTGTTCAGCCGCCGCGCCGGAGCAGCAGGCGGCGGGGCCCACGGAAGGACATGTTCGGCGAGAAGTCGTACTCCTGACCGGGGACGAGTTCCAGGTCGGGGGTGCGCTCGGTGAGCAGTTCCAATACGGCGCGCACCTCGATGCGGGCCAGCGGTGCGCCGAGGCAGAAGTGAATGCCCGTGCCGAAGGCGAGGTGATCACGGGCATTCGCCCGGCGGACGTCGAAGGTGGCCGGGTCTGCGAACTGCTCGGGGTCGTGGTTCGCGCTCGCCAGCGACAGCATCAGCCGGGCGCCCTCCGGCACACCGACGCCACCGATCTGCACCGGCCGGGTGGTGACCCGCCGCCAGGCGATGACGCTGGTGTCGTGCCGCAACACTTCCTCGACCGCGTTGGGGATCAGTGAATCCTCGGCGCACAGCGCCTCCCACTGCGCGCGGTTCTCCAGCAGCCGACGCAGCGCGTTGGTGGTCAGGTTGGTCGTCGTCTCGTGGCCCGCGAAGCTCAACGCGTAGACGATGCCGGTGATCTCGGCACGGCTGAGTTCCTCCGGGTCGGCGAGGTGCACCCGGGCCAGGTCGCTGGTGAAATCGTCGACCGGCTCGGCAATGCGGGCGTCGGCGAAGCGCTCGCAGTACTGCCAGTAGCGCACCATGTTCCCGGCGATCTCGACCTGCTCCTGCGCCGTCGGCCGCCCCCAGCTGTACAGCGCCCGGTTGCCGCACCAGCCCTTGAGCAGCTCGATGTCCTCGGCCGGGAAGCCGAGAAACGTGAAGATCATGTAGGCGGGCAACGGGAAGGTCAGCCCGGCGACGAGATCGAACTCGGGCTTGGCCACCATCTCCTCGATGAGCTGCGCGGCCCGTTCGCGGATGCGCGGCTCCAGCGAGGCGATGCGGCGGGCGGAGAACGAGCGCATATTGTGCCGACGGATCCGCGTGTGCTTCGGCGGGTCGACATTGGACATCGTTGGCGTGGGCCGGAATCCGCCCTCGGTCAGGACTGCGCGGGCCGCGTCGGCCGGGGGATGGATGGGGTCCTGCACGATGGTGGCGGAGAACGTCTCGTGGTCGCGGAAGATCGCGTGGATGTCCGCGTGCCGGGTGACGATCCACATGTCCAACACGGGGGAGTAGTAGACCGGGGACTCCTCGCGCATGGTCGCCAGCGTCGGATACGGATCGGCGAGGAAGTCACCCGCGAACGGGTCGACGTTGGAAATCGGGCACGTGGCGCCGGTCATGGGCCTCACATCACCATGCCGCCGGGGAGGGTCAGGCCGGGGAGGACCTGCGGGGCCACCAGCACCAGCAGACCCAGGGCGCCCAGTAATGCGGCGGTGCCCAGAGTCGCTCCGCGACGGTGCGGGAGAAGTTTCTCCGCCGCGATGATGGCGGCAATCAACGTCATCCAGGTCAGGCTCATCACACCGAGCGCGAACAGCGACGCCATCAGCGCCCAACAGCAGCCGACACACCAGGCGCCGTTGCGTATGCCCATGCTCAGCGCCCCTCGGGGGCCGTCCCGCCAATACCCCAGCAGGAATCCCAGCGGGCTGTGGCACTTGCCCAGACACACGTCCTTGAGCGGGGTGAGCTCCCAGGCCGCCGCGACCAACAAGGTCATCCCGGCGAGCGTGCGGCCGGCCCGGTCCCAGGCGAGGGCATCACCGCTCAGCCGGTCGGCGCCGACGGCGATCCCGAACGCCACCAGGCCCGCGCCGGTCCAGGTCGCCAGGTAACCGCCGGTGAACAGCAACGGGGACCATGGCGAGCGCTGCCGGATCAGCCGGGAGTACAGCGCGATGGTCGGGGCCACCGACGGGAGCATCATCGCGGTCATCATCGTCACCCAGATGCCCAGGAAACTGCCCAGCGTGCCCAGCGCCGTCCACGGGCCGTCGTCCATGCCCGACATCCAGTGCGCCGTCCATTGCCAGGCCAGCACGGCCAGCGCGAACAGCAGCACGACGAGCCCGAGCCGGTGCCGGACGGCGGTGAACGCCGGACCCGGACCGGCCGGGACACCGGACCGGATGGCGGCCGGCGCAGTCATGCCTCAGGCGGCCCAGGAGAAGTCGGACTTGGCCAATGCCGACTTGCCCTCGTAGGTGATGCCGAAGGCGTCGATCCGCGAGCGCTTGGCCTCGGCCATCACCATGTCCGGGGCTACGAAGTGGAACATCCCGGAGAAGCGCACGGGCTCGCCGGTGGTCACCCCGAACGGCACGATCTCCTCGACCTCGATGTCGATGACGTCCCCGACCCGCACGCTGTGCCGCAACCCGTCGTGGACGACCTCGATCGGCGCCCGCTGCACCCCGAGGACCTCGCCGATCATCGGGCTCAGCGCGCTCATCGGACCCCCGAGCTGTCCGCTGAACACCGCGACGAGCTTGCCAAGTTGTTCGTCGTTGGCTTTCTCGTCGACGAACACGCCCAGCCGCCAGTTGCCCTCGGTCATCACCTTGGGAGTGTCCGCTACGGCGACCACCACCAGCCCGCTCACGTCGACGCCCTCGATCTCACCTCTTCCGACGTCGAACACCAACACCACGCGGCAGTAGTCGTAGCTGGCACCGTGATCCAGCGAGAGGTTGCACGGGCACATCAGCTCACACGAGCAGGTCTCGAAGTACTGCCCGCTCAGATTCCACGACATGGCGACCTCCTCGGCGTTGCCGCCGAGTCTTCCGCGCCGTGCGGTTCGCAGCAAGTAGCACTGCAGTGCCCTCGCCCACCGAAACGCTTCCGCGGAAGCGTTTTCGTCGGTGGCCTTGCCTATAGTTCGAATATAAATTCGATTGAGGGGGCACCTATGAATGTATTGCTGGATAGTTCCGCTCCGTCAAACACTGAGCTGGAACTCCTCGCCGAGCGGATCTGCGAGTTGGCCGGGCACCTGGCCGCAGCCACGGGTTCGTTCCTGGCCATGGTCGGTGAGTTCGATCGGCACCGCGGTTGGGCGGTGTCCGGCGTGCGGTCGTGCGCGCACTGGTTGAGCTGGCGCGCCGGCATCGGCCTGGTCGCGGCCCGGGAACAGGTGCGGGTGGCGCGGGCGCTGGAGAACCTCCCACTGATCGCTGCGGAATTGGCGGCGGGACGACTTTCGTACAGCAAGGTGCGTGCCATGACCCGCATCGCGACCCCGGCCACCGAGGCTGATTTGGTCGCGATGGCGCTGGCCAGCACCGGTGCGCAGATGGATCGAATTGCCGCGGGCACCCGGCGTGGCCGTTCGCTCGGCGAGGTCAACGACCGGCACGCTCGTCGTGCGATCTCCTGGCGGTGGGACGAGGACGGTTCGCTGATCCTGGATGGCCGATTCTCGCCGGAGGACGGCGCCGTGGTCGTCGCAGCCATCGAGGCCTTTCGCGCACAGCCTGATCCGGAAGTCGAGCCGCGGCCGACGGCCGCCAACTCCAATGCCGACGCCCTGGTTGAGGTCGCCCGCACTGCGGTCGCGGCGCGCGATGCGCAGTCCACATCGCGCACCACGGACCTGCTGCATCTGCACGCAGAGTTCTCCCAGCTCCACGCAATGGTGCTGCCCGACGACCAGCCCGGCCCGCGCATAGAGCACGGTCCTGACCTACACCCAGAAACGCTGCGCCGATTGTGCTGCGACTCCGCCTTCGTGGTGGTCACGCATCACGCCGCCGGCCGGAGCGGCACCTCGATGGACGTCGGGCGACGCACTCGCGTCATCCCCGCGGCGCTGCGCCGCGCGGTGTTGCTGCGCGACCATGGGTGCTGTCGATTCCCCGGCTGCAGCAACACGCGCTTTGTCGAGGTGCACCATGTCTGGCATTGGGCGCTCGGCGGGCCCACCGCATTCTGGAACCTGATCACGTTGTGCACGGCGCACCATCACCTCGTGCACGAGGAAGGGTGGCCGCTGAACGCGGACGGTGTCGGCGGTTTCCGGTTCTATCGTCCCGACGGCGTCGAACTCCCCGCCGCCTCGGAGCCGCTGACCGGCAACACCACCGACCTGGTCCACCAGCACACCGCGACCATCACCAAGGACACCGCCTGGCCGGATTGGTACGGCGAGCCCCTCGATCTGCCGCTGACCGTGGAACTGTTACTGCGCACCGAACAACGCGCCGCGGAAACGCTTCGGAACGCTTCCGCGGAAGCGCCTGATGACCATGCGCTGAACTGACGCCCCCGGACGGTGTCTTTCAGGCCGCGGGCAGCGCCTTCACCAATGCCGCGGTGATCGCGTACATCCCCGTCGCGTTGGGATGGTTCCCATCATTGGCCAGGTACTTCGTCGGGTCCCTGTCGCCGTTCTTGCCCTTGAACAGCGTGTAGGTCGAGACGTAGGTCGCGTGCTCCGCCGTGGCCGCGGCCTTCAAGCCTTTGTTGAGGTAGTCCGTCGCCTCACTCGCGGCCTTGAGCTGCGCCTTGGAGTAGTCCTGCTTGGCGACCTTGCCGTCCTCCATGGCGCCCCAATAGTCGAGCACCGCGACGTGCGCCGCCGGATTCAGCTCATGCACGAGCTTGATCATCTTCTCGACGTTGGATTCGACCTTCTGCTCCACCGGCTTGTAGTTCTTCTTCGCGCTCTTCCCCCGCGACACCGCCTTGAACGAGTCCTTGAAGTCATCCGCGCCGGTGTAGATCACCACCGTGGTCGCCTTGCGTACGGCCGCTTCCGAGCTGCTCCTGCGCAGCGTGCTCAGCGCGTCCTTGCTCGTCGTGTTGCCCTTGGCCAGGTTCAGCACGCTGATCGGCCGGTCGGGCGTCGTGGAGCCCTTCGCGTACAGCGCGAACAGGTTGCCGCACCCGCCACAGTGCGCCCCCAACGGCACCGAGTCCCCGAACCCCACCACATTCGCCGGCGGAACGGCCGCGGACGCAGGCGTCGCGGGCCCGACGGCGGCCGCGAACGGCTGGGCGATGGCCAGCGCGCCGACCCCGATGGCGGCGGTGACGACGGCGGCGGAGAACGCGGTGCGAGCGGATCGGATCATGCATCTTCCGACGGTGAGATCCTCACGCCGGTTTCGTGAGGACCCTGTGCATCAGCTGTTGTTGACCTGATCTGGAGCAGCAGGGCCGGGCTTGCCCGGATTGCCCACAACTGTCCGATTCAGCGGATGCGCCGGCCGGTCTCCGCGCAGGAATAGCCGCCCAGCGACTCGACCCGATCGCGGAACGCCGGGTCAGCGAGCAGCGTCCACAACGGCTCGAGCAGCGGTGTGTCCACGGCATCGCCGCGCAGCACCAGGTCGTACGGTTCACGGTCGACCGGTACGAAATCCAGTTTGAACGCCCGCGCCGCGGCGAGGATCCCCAGCCCCGCGTCGGCCCGTCCGGCGGCCACCGCCGCCGCCACCCCGAGGTGGGTGTGCTCCTCGCGGGCGTACCCCACGATCTGATCAGACGTCAGATCCAGCTTCGCGAGTTCCTGATCCAGCAGCACCCGGGTACCCGCGCCGCGCTGTCGGTTGACGTACCGCAGCCCCGGCTGGACCAGATCGCCAATGCCCTTCAACCCCAGCGGATTGCCCGGCGCGACGATGAGTCCCTGGTCGCGGTGCACCAGTCGGATCACCGCCACCTCCCCGGCGGCGTCACCGAACAGTCGGTCCAGGTAGGGCAGCGTGTACTCCCCGGTCGCCGGGTCGAGCAGGTGTGAACCGGCCAGGTGGCACAGGCCGTCGCGCAGGGCTACCAGGCCGCCCAGCGACCCGACGTTGGACGAGGCGAGTGTGACCAACGGGTCAGCGGCGCGCAACGCCGAAGCGGCGACGTCGAGCACCAGATCGTGCGACCCGATCGCCACGACCGTCCGGCCGATCTCGCCGAGGCCGCGCAACAGGTGTACCCGCACCTGCTCGCCGGCGTGGTGACCCTCGAGCCCGGCCGGCACCACCAGCAGGCCATCCGCGCGCACCAGCGAGGTGAGCACGCCCGCACCACGGGGCAGCGGCGTGGCGATGATGTCGCCGCCGACGCGACCGAGGCGAACCCGCACCCAGTCGTCGCTGCCGATCGCGGAGGCCAACTTGCGGGCCAGCCGCGCGGTGGTGGAGGCACGCTCGCGGGGTGCCGCGCCCTCCAGTGATGCGATCAGGGGCGCGGCGAAGATGTCGAAGGTGAGCGCGGCGGACACCGGATAGCCCGGCGCGCCCAGTACCGGTGTTGCCGTCGAGCCGTCGACCGTGCCGAGCACCACGGGATGTCCGGGCTTGACCGCCACACCGTGCACTGCCAGCGCTCCGGCCTCGGCGACCACCCGCGCGGTGTAGTCGTCACGGCCGGCGCTGGAGCCGGCGATCAGCACGACCAGGTCCGCCTCCGCCGCGGCCGCGCGCAGGGCGGCCACGATCAGTGTCGGATCGTCGCGCACTATCTCGGTGACCCGGGCCTCGCAGCCGATCTCCCGCGCCTGCGCGGCGAGCATCAGGGAGTTGGTGTCCAGGATCTCGCCCGGCGCGGGCTCGCGGCCGATCGGACAGATCTCGTCGCCGGTCGGCACGATCACCACGATCGGCTGCCGACGCACCGTCAGTTCCGTTGCGCCCGCGGCCGCCGCGGCCGCGACATCCACCGGGCGCAGCCGGTGCCCCTCGGGCAGCAGCAACTCGTTGGCGCTGATGTCCTCACCGATCGAGCGGACGTGTTGGTACGGCGGCACCGCGGCCCGCAGCTCGGCGCGCCCGTCCGGCGTGTGGTGCACGTGCTCGCGCATCACCACCGCGTCGTACCCGGCAGGCAGCGGGTCGCCGGTGTCCACAACCCGGAAGTCCTCGTCGCCCAGCAGCACCGGCGTGGTCTCGGCGGCACCGGCCGTGTCCGCGGCCCGCACCGCGATCCCGTCCATGGCGGCCGAGTCGAAGGCCGGAGAGGACCGGGTGGCCCACACGGCGTCGGCGGTAACCCGGCCGACCGCGTCGGCGACCGGCACCCGGACGGCGGCCACCCGGGGCGGGCACCCGGCCGCGGCGCAGGCCTCCCGCCACGCGGCAATGGCCTGTTCGGCGGGGACGTCGGAGATGAAGGGGCTGTTCCTCATCGGTAGCGCACAACCTCCACCTCGGTGCCGCCGTCCAGCCCGGTGGCCGGCTCCGGGATCACCAGGTAACCGTCGGCACGGGTCAGCACCGAGAGCAGCGCGGAAGGCCCGAAGATCGGCTCGGCCAGGCCGTCGTGCAGGCTCACCTGGACCACGTCGAGCCGACCGGCGGCCGAGGGCAGGTCGCGGGAGAGACGGGCCCGGCTGCTCGGCTCCGGCGGTGGCACCTCGCAGCTCGCCAACCGCCACACCAGCGGCACGCCGACCAGCCGGAACACCACCAGCGCGGACAGCGGATTGCCGGGCAGCCCGATCAGCGGCACGCCCGAGCACTCGCCGAGCAGGGTCGGCTTGCCCGGCTTGATGGCCAGTCCGTGGCACCAGATATCGCCGAGTTCGGCGACCGCGCCGGCGGTCTCGTCCCGGATACCGACCGAGGACCCCGCGGAGACCACGACCAGGTCGGCGTCGGCCAGTGCTGCCTTCAGGGTGTCCCGCAACGCCGCGCCGTCATCGGGCACGATGCCGCCCGCGATCGGCTCACCGCCCGCGTCACGCACCAGCCCGGCCAGTGCGCTCGCGGTCGCATCCCGCACCTGACCCGGCGTCAGCTCGACGGTGTGCGGCGGGACGACCTCATCACCGGTGGACAGGATCGCCACCCGGGGCAGCGCGTGCACGGCGGCCTGCACCACGCCGGCGGCGGCCAGCATGCCGAGGTCCGGGGCGCGCAGCGGACGCCCCGCGGGAGCGAGCACCCCTCCGGTCGCAACGTCCTCGTCGGCCCGGACGACGTTCGCGCCCACCGCGACCGGCCGGGTGACCTCGATGGTGCCCGGCATGGTCTCCGCGGTGTGCTCGACCATCACCACCGCGTCCGCGCCCGCGGGCAGTACCGCGCCGGTCGGGATCGCGACGCAGCCGCCGGACGGTACGGCAACGGTGGGCGCCGTGCCCATGCGGACCGCACCGGCCAGGTCCAGATAGGACGGCAGGGACTCCGACGCGCCGTGGGTGTCAGCGGCGCGCACCGCGAAGCCGTCCACCGTGGACCGCGCGAAGCCGGGCAGCGGGGCCGACGCGCGCAGATCTGCCGCGGGCACCCGATGCAGCAAGCGATCGAGGGGGACGTCCTCGACCGGGGTGCGTCGGGTCGGCCGGAAGCCCGCGAGGGCCTCGGCGACGGTGCGTGCGGTGAAGAACTCCCGTCCGGTCATCGGCCGGGCTGACCCGCCGAACCCTCCGGCTTGGGCTGGGGCCGGGCGGCCGCCCCGCCCTTGTCCAGGCCGAGCACGCTGACCACCGGGCCGAGCGCGACCTGGCCGAGACCGCAGATCGAGGTCTTGCGCATGACTTCCTCGAGTTCCAGAATCCGGGCCCGGCGTGGCCCGTCCAGCGGTACGGCGTCGTCGAGCACCGTACGCAGAATCTCGTGTGCCTTGGTGGATCCGACCCGGCACGGCACGCACTTGCCGCAGGACTCGTCGCGGAAGAAGCGCAGCACGTTGGTGGCCGCGGCGAGCAAGTCGTTGCCCTCCGCGACGACGACCATCGCACCGGAGCCGAGCATGGTGCCGGCGGCGGCCGCGGTGCCGAAGTCCAGCGCCAGGTCGAGTGCGTCCGGGCCGATGAAGTTCGACGAGGCCCCGCCCGGTTGCACGGCGGCGACCGCCCGGCCGCCGCTCACCCCACCCGCGAGGGAGATCAGGTCACGCACCGTGGTGCCCATCGGCACGCAGTACACGTCGGGGCGCTCGACGTGTCCGGAGACCGCGAAAAACTTCCAGCCGATCGAATCACCCAAGCCCTGGTCGCGCCACCACTGCGCGCCTCGTTGGGCGATGATCGGCACGTCGGCGAAGGTCTCCACCGAGTTCATCAACGTCGGGCGCCCGTGCAGGCCGTAGTTGCCGGGGAACGGCGGCTTGTTGCGCGGCTCGCCGCGGTGGCCCTCCATGCACTCGATGAGCGCGGTCTCCTCGCCGAGGATGTAACCGCCGGGGGAGACGAAGACCTCCACGTTCAGCCGCCGTCCGCTGCCGCAGGAATCGGGCCCGACCACGCCGGCCGCGCGCAGCGCGTCGAGCTCCTCGCGCAGCAGGTGCTCCTCGGGGCCGTACTCGTGGCGGATGAAGACCCAGCCCTCCTCGGCGCCGATCACCGCCATCCCGCAGAGTAGGCCCTCGAGGACCAGATGTGGTTGCGTGGCGAGGATCTGACGGTCCTTGAAAGTGCCCGGCTCGGACTCGTCGGCGTTGCAGATGACGTACTTGGTGCCCGCCGCGCCGCGCACCAGCTCCCACTTCTGCCCGGTCGGGAAGCCCGCGCCGCCCATGCCGCGCAGGCCCGAGTCCTTCAGGGTGGTGACCAGATCGGCCGGGTCGAGTCGGCCGGACAGCAGCGCGCGCAGCGTCGCGTACCGCTCGGGGATGCCGGAGCCGGCGGGGTAGGGGTCGTTGGGCCAGGGATCGGAGCGGGTCTTCGCCGCGGCGTGCCCAACCCCGCCGTCCCGGGCGGCGGCGACCAATTCGTCGGCTGCGTCGATGAAGGCCGGATGTTCGTTGACCGCGCAGGCCGGTGCGGTGTCGCAGCGGCCCAGGCAGGAAACCTCGACGATTTCCAGGTCCTCGGCGGCCCCGTGACGCTCCTTCAGTTCGGCGATCCGGGTCTCGCCGTTCTGCAGGAAGCAGGACAGGTCGTGGCAGACGTGCAGGGCGACCTTCGGCGGCGGGGAGGTGCGGAAGTGCGGGTAGAACGAGACCAGCCCCTCGATCTCGTAGCGCGGACGGTGGGTATCCAGCGCGAGCTTCTCCAACTCCTCGCGGGGCAACCAGCCCAACCGGGCCTGGATCGCGTTCAGCGCCGGGATCAGCGATGGCCCGGGAAACTTCCCGGCGCGGGCCTCAACACCCGGAACCCGCTCGGCGGCTTTCATGCGCCGTTCCCGACGGCCTCGACCTGGATCGCGCAGAACTTGAACTCGGGAATCTTCCCGAACGGGTCGATCGCGTCGTTGGTCAGCAGGTTGGCGGCGGCCTCCCGGAAGTGGAACGGGATGAACACGTTGCCCAGCTGTTCCCGGTGGCTGATCCGCACCTGCAGTTCGATGCATCCGCGTCGGGAATGGACCCGCGCGATCGCGCCGTGCACCAGCCCGCGGTCGGCAGCGTCCTTGGGGTGCATGTAGACCTCGGCGATCGGGGCGATCGCGTCCAGTGCGAAGGAGCGGCGGGTCATCGTCCCGGTGTGCCAGTGCTCGAGCAGCCGGCCGGTGTTGAGCACCAGCGGGTACTCCGCGTCGGGCAGCTCATTGGGCGGCAGCCATTGGGCGGGCACCAGATGCGCGAGGCCGTCGTCGGTGTTGAACCGCTCGTCGAACATCACAATGGTGCCGTCGGAGTGCTCGGGGTCGTCGTTCGGGTACAGCTTCCCGCCGGCGCCGAGGTTGGCGTGGGTGAGGTTGGTGTACGACGGCATCAGCGCGACCATCTCGTCGAACACCTCGGACGGGGAGTCGTAGTTCCAGTCCAGTCCGACGCGCCGGGCGATGTCCTGCACGATTTCCCAATCCGGCCGGGCCTGGCCGGGCGGCTCGAGCACCTTGCGGCCGAGCTGCACCCGGCGGTCGGTGTTGGTGTAGGAGCCGTCCTTCTCCAGGTAGGAGGTAGCGGGCAGGATCACGTCGGCGAACTCGGCGGTTTCGGTCAGGAAGATGTCCTGGACGACCAGGAACTCCAGCGCCGACAGGGCCTTGCGCACCTTGTTGATGTTCGGGTCGGACAGGAACGGGTTTTCGCCGAGCATGTACATGCCGCGCACGCCGCCGTCGAGGATTGACTTAATGATCTCGGTGACGGTCAGCCCCTTGTTGGGGTCGAGCGTGGCGCCCCAGGCCCGCTCGAAGCGCAGCCGCGTGGCGTCGCCGGTGACTCCCTGGTAGTCGGGGTAGAACATCGGGATCAGGCCCGCGTCCGAGGCGCCCTGCACGTTGTTCTGTCCGCGCAGCGGGTGCAACCCGGTGCCAGGCCGCCCGACCTGACCGGTGATCGAGCACAGCGCGATCAGGCAGCGCGCGTTGTCGGTGCCGGTGGTGTGCTGCGAGATCCCCATGCCCCAGTAGACGACCGCCGAGCCGGCCTCGCCCCAAGCGCGGGCGACCGCGCGGATGGTGTCGGCGGGAATCCCGGTGATCTGCTCGGCTCGCTCCGGCGGATAGTCGGCCACGGTCGCGGCCAACGCTTGGTAGTTCGAAGTGCGGTCCGCGATGAACTGAGGGTCCGTCATGTCGAGTCGGATGATTTCGTGCATCAGCGAGTTGTAGAACGCGACGTCGGTGCCCGGCTTGAGCTGGACGAAGATGTCGGCGTGCTCGGCGACCGTTGAGGCACGCGGGTCGACGTAGATGATCGTGGTGCCGCGTCGGCGGGCCTGCTTGAAGAACGAGCTGGCCACCGGGTGGTTGGCGGTGGCGTTGGAGCCGGTGATGATCGCGACGTCGGCGTTGGCGACGTCGCCGTAGGTGGTCGACACCGCGCCGGAGCCGACCCCCTCGAACAGCGCGGCGACCGAGGAGGCGTGGCACAGCCGCGTGCAGTGGTCGACGTTGTTGGTGTTGAACCCGGCCCGGAGCAGCTTCTGGAAGAGATAGGCCTCCTCGTTGGAGCACTTCGCCGAGCCGAAGCCGGCGATCGCGCCCGGTCCGCCGGCGCCGTGGATCTCCAGCAGGCGGCGTGCGATGAGGTCGAGCGCCTCATCCCAGGTGGCCTCCCGGAAGTGCGGCATCACCTCGTCGTAGTTGACCAGCCCGCCGGGCTTGCGTCCGCGGTCCCTACCGGGGCGGTTGTCCGTCACGCCGCGCACATCGGCGGACAGCGGCCCCTTGGGGTAGGCGGCGTCGGTGCGGATCAACGGCGTGGTCAACCGTTGCGGGGACGCGGAGTAGTCCCAGCCGTAGCGGCCCTTTACACACAGCCGGCTCTGCGAGCCGGGCTGCGGTCGACCCTCGGCGAAGGAGATCGCACCGCGGTCCCGATCCACCCAGTAGGTCAGCGCACAACCGACGCCGCAGTACGGACACACCGACTCGACGGCCTCGAGTTGCTCTCGGGGTTGGATCGGGATCGAGCGGATCGCCTTGTTGGTCAGCGCCCCGGTCGGGCAGGCCTGCACGCATTCGCCGCAGGTGACGCAGGTGCTGGCGCCCATCGGGTCGTTGAAGTCGAACGCGATCCGGGTCGCATAGCCCTTGCCGGAGCGGCCGATGACGTCGTTGCCCTGCAGGTCATCACAGGCCCGCACGCAGCGGTCGCACAGGATGCAGGAGTCGTGGTCGACCGCGATCACCGGATTGGAGTGGTCCAGCCCGCGGCCACTGCCCAGCGGCAGGTCAGTGGTCTCCCGGGCGACGCCATATCGGTCGGACAGTTCCAGCAGCTTGTTGTCCGCGGTGGTGGTCTGCTTCGGGTCCTGCTCGCGGGGCAACTGGTCGCTCAACAGCAGTTCGGTGAGCACGCTGCGGCTGCGTTCGAGCTCCGGGGAGGTGGTGGTGACCGTCATATTGTCCTCGCACGGGCGCACACACGCCGCGGCGAACACCCGCCCGCCGGTGTCCACCACGCACATCCGACACACCCCGACCGGGTCATAGCGCGAGTTGTGGCAGAGCACCGGAATGTCGACGCCCGCAGCGGCGGCGGCGTCGTAAATCGTGGTGCCGGCCGGCACCGTGACCTCGCGACCGTCGATGGTGACGGTGACGGTGGCTACCATCGGAGGGGATTCCAGGGCAGTCACGGTCGCGCCTCCGCTTCGTTCGAGGACGGGTTAGCTCAATCTTAACCGGCGGCGTCCCGATCAGACATTGAGCAGTAGGTCCGCGGTCTGCGCCTGACTCGGATGACCCGTGTTGTCCCAGCCACGTGCGGCGTAATAATCCTCGACCATGCCCCGCAGGGTGTCGCGGGTCAAGCTCGCGGTGCGCCCGGACCCCATCGGCAGCGGCGTCTCCAACAGCCGGGTGGGCAGGGTGTCGTCGGCGGCGGTGGCGCCCTCGCGCAGGTTGAAGGCGCGCTTGGCGGTCACGATGCGACGCGCGACCGCGGCCAGTTCCGTGGCGTCGATATCCCAGCCGGTGACCGGGCGCAGCAACGATGACCATTCGGTGAAGTGGTCGGTGAAGACCCCACGCAGGAACTTGCACAGGATCATCGAGTCCATCACCGCGGCCCGGTCCTCGGTTCCGATCGCGGCGGCGACGTGGGCCGGTCCACCGGCCAGGCGGTCCAGCTCACCGGAAAGATCGGCCTCGTAGGCGCCGGATCGGTTGTGGTCGGCGCCCCGGGCGTTGACCGCGAGGCCCAGCGCCATCGCCTGCATGGTGCGCGGTTCGTAGCCGGGCATCTCCAGGCCCTTGACGTGCGGCGCGAAATCGGCGGAGCCGCCGCCCAGCGTCGCCGCGGCGTGCCGCGAGCCCTGGGCGAGCATCTCACCCAGGCCCGCCTCGCGGGATCCGATGGCGTCCAGCGCACGCAACACCGCAGACCCGTCGCCGAACCGCAACCACGGTTCGTCCAACAGGCCGCGTTCCACGCATTCCATTGCCCAGGCGATCGTGCCGCCGGCGGAGATGGTGTCCAGGCCCAGCTCGTCGGCGCGGGCGCTGGCCGCGAACACGTCGTCCGGGTCGGACACCCCGCACAACGGGCCGAGCGCGAAGACGTTCTCATATTCCATCCGCTGTTGGCCGCCGTCGCTGCGGGCGTAGATGTGTTCGCAGCCGATCGAGCACGACGCGCAGCTGTTGCGGGCCACCGCCCGCATCTCGTGCAGTTCCTCGGCGGCCAGGCGCGGCGCCTCGGCGAAGGTGCTCGCGGTGAAGTTACGGGTGGGCAGCGTGGCCACCGCGTTGAAGGCGAGCAGGTTGCCCAATGTGCCGAGCTCGCGGTACTTCGCGGTGGCCGGGCCGAAGCTGCGCTCGCGCAGGTCCCGGGCAGCGGCCAGCACGGTCTCGGGATCGGCGACGGCGGCCCGGCCGCCGGCCCGGACCAATACGGCCTTGATGTTCTTCGCGCCCAGCACGGCGCCCAGCCCGCCGCGCCCGGCATGGCGGCCGTCGTGACTGAGCGTCGCGTAGCGCACACCGCGCTCGCCGGCCGGACCGATCGCCGCGGTCCGCCAGGTGCGCCCGAAGCGCTCGCGCAGTGCCACCTCGGCCTCGGCCGCCGAGAGGCCGGCGAGCTCGGCCGCGTCCTCGAGTCGAACACCGTCGGCGTCGATCAACAGCACCGAGAGCGCCTCGGCACGCCCACGCACCACGATCGCCTCGTGTCCGGTCAGCTTCCCGGCGATGGCGAACTGGCTGGAGGCCAGGGCATCGGTGAGCAAACCGGTGAGCGGTGACTTGGCCACCACCGCGAACTTCGCGCTGGTGGTCAACGGGGTACCCACCAACGGCGAGAACACGAACGCCAGCGGCGCCTCGGGGGCCAGCGGGTCCACCCCGGCCGGGGCGAGGTGATGCATCAGCCAGGTGCCGAGCCCGACGCCGCCGAGATAGGCCCGCAACACGTGATCCGGAACCGGCATGGTGACGGCGTCGGCGTGCCGGCCGCGGACGTCCGCGATCAGTACCCGTCCGAAGTACCCGCCCGGTGCCATGCCTCCCAGGGTATGCAGCTCGGGCCGGGTTAGCCGCCGGCGTCGGCGGACAGGAACGCGATGGCGTCCCCGGTGACCAGCGGCAGGTCGGGGCTGCGGGTGATCCGGTCGCCGTTGAGCGCGGCCACCACGTGGGCGTCCAGCGTCAACCCGACGGCGTCCGCCGCGCGGCCCAGGGTGGCTGCCGCCACCGTCTGTCGACGCGGACGACCGGCCCCGACCAGCGCACCGAAACACTCCACCAGGATCTGTGGTGCCGGTCGGGCCCGCGCGGATTCGTAGTCGGCCGGCTCGTTGAGATTGCGCACCGAGTCCAGGTCCGGGTCGAGTCGGGCCAGCTCGGGGTCGGCCAGCAGCTCGGCCTCCTCGATCAGCCGCATCCGGCAGTGCTGGTGGATCTGGCCCGGACGGTGCTCACCGGCGGCAAGCAGTTTCGCGACCAACTCGGCCAGGCCGGTTCGGTAAGCCGCGGCCAGCGGTTGGCGATGACCGCCGGCGATGGGCAGCGCGATATCCGTCGGGGATGCCTCGAATGCGGCCAGCACGCCGCGGATATACGCGGGGTGCAGAAACGGCATATCCGTGGAGGCGACGAACGCGGTCTCGGCCTGCCCGACCAGCGCGGCCAACCCGACCGCGACGCCCTGCATCGGGCCGCGGCCCTCCACCGGATCGACGGCGAGCTGTACTCCGGTGGGCAGCGGCGGCAACTGCTGGTCCGGCGCCGCGACCACCACCACCGGACCGGTCACGCTGCGCTGCAGCAGGGCGGCCGTGCGGTGCAGCAACGTGGAGCCGTGCCACTCCAGGTCGGCCTTGGGGGTGCCCATCCGCGACGAGCGACCTCCGGCGAGCACGATCCCGGCGGCGTCCACGCCGTGCAGCCTAAGTGGCCCTAGGACCCC
>DASXPS010000074.1 GCA_036493475.1 Sporichthyaceae bacterium
GCCATGCTCGGCCTGCAGGTGTTCCGGGACCGCTTCGCCGCGCAACTGTCCACCGGGTCGCGCCGCCTGGTGGAGTTCGGCTGCCTGCTCGCTCAGGAACCCGACGTGCTGCTGCTGGACGAGCCCGCAGCCGGTCTGGCCCGCGCCGAGGCGGAGATGATGGGCCCGTTGCTGCGGCGCATCCGGGAGGCCACCGGCGGCGCGCTGGTCATCGTCGAGCACGACGTCGGACTGCTGCGGCGCACCTGCGACCGCATCGTTGCGTTGGACATGGGACGGGTGATCACCCAGGGCGCGCCCGACGACGTGTTGGCCGACCCGACGGTGATCGCGACCTACCTCGGAGCGGCGGCTGAGCCCCGCGCCGGATAATCACAGCTGCGCATCCTGCGCCGGACTTCTGCGCAGATGCCCGGACATGACACGCCCGAACGTGAAACGGACTTTGGCGGGCGCCGGACAGGCGCTCATCTCTTACCCCACCCTGGTGTCGTTAACGCCGCCGGCAAGGGCGACGGCACACCAGGAGCAACCATGGCCGGACACCGATCGCAACGCGCCCCGAGGGCGCGTAGCTCGGCCTTTGTCCGACAGTTGCGGCTTCCCGGCGTGGGTACGCATGGCCGCGTCTTCGCCCTCGGCGTGGCTGCCACCGTGGCCGTCGTGTCCACCATGGTCGGACTCACCTGGGCCGGTTCGGACGGTGACCCCCGCAGCCCGGTGGTGGATGCCTCGCCGGTGCCCTCCACCGCGCCCGGCGATTGCACGTTGCTGGTGGATGGCCGGGTGCACCAGATGGACGTGGACCGAGCCCGCACGTTGACGATGATCACTGCGGTCGGCGCCCAGGTGAAAGCGGTCCCGGCGCAGGTCGCCCGCGCTTTCGACCTCGCGCTGGTCGGCCCCACGCACTACCTGCCCACGGTGACCGCCGCGCTGCAACTACTGGCCAGGGATGACACCACGGCGCCGACGGCGGCCGGGTTGGCGGAGGTCAGCGCGTTGGGCGTGCCGGGCGCGCTGTCTTGCACCTTCGCCCCGGCATCGGTGAAGGCGCAGCCGCGCACCGCCAACGGATTGACCCCGCGGGCCGACGCGGTGCGCACCAACCTCACCGACGCGTTCGGCAAGCTGACCTTCGGCGGTTTCGGCAAGGGCTCGCACCCCGAGGACGCCGCGGGCGCGGTGGGCCGCTCGCTGGATATCGCGGTGGCCGGCGACCCGGCGAGTCGGAAACTGGGCTGGACGGTGGCCAACTGGCTGGTCGCCCGCGGGTCGGCCTACGCGCTGTCCGGCATCGTCTTTGATGACCACACCTGGTCTCCGGCGACCGGCTGGACGGACATGGTCATGCCGTCGGCGCCGGTCGCGCCGGGGGTAGCCGCGGGTCCGTTGGCCGCAGCCGCCAAGGTCGCCGCGGCGAAGGCCACCGCCGCCCGCCATCTGGACCACGTGCACGTCGTGGTGGCGGCGGGTAACTGACTCCCGGGAACGCCAGCCAGAATCTGCCGGTGAGTTCGTTCCGGAATCGCGCGGTGTGCGCGGTCGTCGCGTCCGCGACACAGCTGGCCTCGCTGGCTGCGTGCGGGCCCGCGGGCTCCGATTTCCGCCAGGGGCAATTCACCGCGACCTCCGCCACCGCCGCCGCGGACCGTCCGGTGCCCGCCGCCTCCCGCTCGCAGATACGAAGCCGGGGCCCGCACCTGGTACCGCCGCCGATGAGCCGAACCACGAGTTGCCGGTTGACCCTGCCCGGCGGGGTGTGGGCGATGGACATCGTCGCCGCGCGCACGCTGACCATGCTCACCGCGGTGTCCTACCGGACCGACCGTCCGGTGGTCCGCGCCGCGTTGGCCTTCCAACACACGTTGACCTGGCAGCACCGCTACGTGCCCGGCCCGGCCGGGTCGCTGACCCTGCTCAAGCGTCGGCACAAGAACATGGTCCCGGCCACCTGGGCGGTGGACGCGGTGCTCGCGCTGTACAACCCGCACACGCTGTTCTGCGCACAGCCGTTCCGTACCGATCTGCGCCGCGAACCCATGCTCTCCAACGGGCTGACCGGGCGGGCGCAGACGTTGCTGTTCGGTTGGTGGGGCGCCTTCGGCGGGCGCCCGGTGGGCGGCTTCGACCCGCACGGCATCACCGAGGGGCACATCGAGGACTCCGCGCACTACGACGCCCGCGCGGTGGACATCTCCTTCCCGACGTCCGACCCGCAGAACAACCGACGTGGGTGGTTGCTCGCGCAGTGGTTGGTCGCACAGGCCGATTACTACTCGATCGCCACGATCATCTTCGACGACCACATCTGGAGTCGGCTGCACTCCGTCGAGGGGTGGCGGCAGTACATCCACCCCAGTGGCGACACCACGAATCCGACGCTGCGTCACCTCGACCACATCCACGTCGATGTGGTGCAGGGCTACCCGGAAGGCCCACCGTTGTCCGTGGTCGCCGAACACAACGTCAGAACAGCACCTGCGGCTCGGCCTCGGGCAATGGTTCGATGAGTTCCGGTCCGTTGTTGCGGTGGTCGTTGACCGCGGTGGACACGGGGTAGGCCTCCAAGCCCACCCCTGATCCTGCGGTGAGCAGCTCGGTGAGCGCGGCCGTTTCGGTGGTCTCCGGGTCCAACCACGCCGCATATGCATCGGCGGGCACGAACAGCGGCTGCCGGTCGTGGATGTGGCCGACCGCGTCGGTCGCCGTGGTGGTCAGCACGGTGCAGGTGCGCAGCCAGGCTGACGGGTCGTCACGGGGTGCGTCGGGATTGCGCCAGAACTCGTACAGTCCGGCCATCGCCAACGTGCCACCGCCGCGGCGACGGATGAAGAACGGTTGCTTGCGCGGCTTCGGACCGCTGTTCTCCGGGGTGTACCACTCGTAAAACCCGTCGGCGGGCAACAAACACCGCCGTTTCAGAAACGCTTCGCGGAACGCGGGCTTCTCCGCCGCGGTCTCGATACGCGCGTTGATCATCCGCGCGCCGACCTTCGGGTCCTTCGCCCAGAACGGCACCAGGCCCCACTGCAGCGTGACCAGCCGGCGGCTGGGATCGCCGTCGGGCTCCTCGCGGGGGCGACGGTTGACCACGGCGTACACGGGTTTGGTCGGGGCCACGTTCCAGTCCGGTTCCAGGCGCTCTTCGGTCGGCACGTCGACCGACGCCACGTCGAATTCGGCGACGAGGTCGTCGACCCCCCAGCTCGCGCCGTACCGCCCGCACACGTCTCCAGATTGCCACGTCGCGCGTCATACTGATGACGACCTGTTCCTGCCGCACCGGCAGCCGCCCCCCCGGGGCCGCTCACCGGGCCGCACGAGAGAAGCGAGTATCCGTGCCCGAGAAGATCCGCAGCGTCCACCTCGAGGACGTCCGCGACGACCACTTGGCCGCCCTGTCCATCAGCGCCGCGCTCACCCGGGCATACCTGCCCACCGTGCTGGACGACGAGGGTCGGGCCAAGGACCAACCCGCCGTGCTGAACGGGCAACTGTGGCCACTGCGCGCCGAGGAACACCCCACGGCCGCGATGGACGCCGACCTCGCCGCGCTCACCGAGGCCGGTGTCCTCTGCCGCTATCGGGTGGGCGAGCAGGCGTTGCTGCATGACCCGAGCTGGAAGGAACGGCAGAAGCCGTCCCGGGCGCTGGCCTCGGCGCTACCGCCCTGCCCGCTGCACGACCGCTCCTTCGACGAGGCGATCGCCGAGACGATGAGCCGGTTCACCGAGCAGGTGAACACCTTCGTGGGTGCAGCGACCAGCCGCATCGACTCCAGACGCATCGAGGATTCGGTGACCCGCCTGGTCGAGGACATCACCTACCTGATGGACCCGGAGAAGGCCGCGGCGCGGGGCCAGAAGGTGCGCAAGATCTTCGAGAAACTGTCCACCAGCGACAAGGCCGACGAGGCCGCCGGCAAACCGGATGACGAGGCCACGGCCGGGTGACCAGGTACGCGGTGCTGCTGCGCGGGGTCAACGTCGGCGGGCACGGCAAGCTCCCCATGGCGGATTTCCGCGCCGCGATCGAAGCCGCCGGATTTACCGACGTGGCCACCTATCTGAACAGCGGCAACGCCACGCTGACGGCACCCGGCCGGACCGCCCCGACCACGGTGGCCGCGCGCATCGCCGGGGAGTTGGAGCGGGTGACCGGCCGCCCCGTGGGGCTGCTGGTGCGCAGCCATAGACAGTTGTCAGCGGTAGTCGCAGCCACCCCGTATCCGGTGGACAAGCCCGCGTGGCTGCACGTGCTGTTCTGCGACCCGGACCCGGTCCGCGGGTGCGCGGTGCCCGCGGAGAAACTGGGCCCGGACTCCTTCGCGCTCGGCCCCGGCTGCGCCTATCTGCGGTTCGTCAACTCCCCCGGCCGCAGCCGGCTGGCCGAACTGGTCACCAGGGCCGCCCTGCCCGCCGGCGGCTTGGCCACCGCGCGCAACTGGAACACGCTGCTTGCCCTCGTCGAGCGCACTGCCTGAGGTTGCTTATTGCAACATATTTGCGAGAGCGGATGTTGCGCAGATAGGTTTGCATGGTGCACATGGCCGCCCGCTCCCCGCGCCTCACCCGGGGCGAGTGGAATGCCGTGGGGGGCATGACCTCGTTCGTGCTGCTGCTGCACGTGCTCGGTTGGGGCGGCCTGCTGCTGCTCGTGGTCCCCCACCACTACGAACTCGGCTCCACCGGCGTGTACGGCGTGGGCCTCGGCGTCACCGCCTACACCCTGGGCATGCGCCACGCCTTCGACGCCGATCACATCGCGGCCATCGACAACACCACCCGAAAACTTCTGGCGGACGGCGGGAAACGGCCGGTATCGGTGGGTTTCTGGTTCTCCCTGGGGCACTCATCGGTGGTGCTGAGCCTGTGCCTGCTGCTGTCCTTCGGGGTGCGCTCATTGGCCGGGCAGGTCTCCGAGGGCGACTCCACGCTGCAACATGTCACCGGCGTGACCGGCACCGCGGTGTCCGGGGTGTTCCTCTACGCGATCGCGATCGTCAACCTCATGGTGCTGCTGGGCATCCTGCGGGTGTTCCGGGACATGCGCCGCGGGGTCCACGACGAGGCGGCGCTGGAGGCACGCCTGAACGAGCGCGGGTTCCTGAACCGCTTCCTGGGCGGGGTCACCCGTTCGGTGCGCAAGCCCTGGCAGATGTACCCCATCGGGTTCCTGTTCGGCCTGGGCTTCGACACGGCCACCGAGATCAGCCTGCTGGTGCTGGCCGGTGGTGCGGCGGCGTTCGCGCTGCCCTGGTACGCGATCGGAGTGTTGCCGATCCTGTTCGCGGCGGGCATGAGCCTGCTGGACAGCATCGACGGCTGCTTCATGAACTTCGCCTACGGCTGGGCATTCTCCCGGCCGGTGCGCAAGGTCTACTACAACCTGATGGTGACCGGGTTGTCGGTGGCGGTGGCGCTGGTCATCGGCACCATCGAGCTGCTGTCCATCCTCACCGACCGGCTGGACATCACCTCGGGTCCGCTGGTCTCGGTCGCCAACGTGGACCTGAACCATGTCGGCTACGCCATCGTCGCGCTGTTCGTGCTGACCTGGGCGGTGGCCTGGGCGATCTGGCGGCTGGGACGCATCGAGGAACGCTGGACCGCCCGTCCGGAAACCGCCGCCTGACGGTGCGTCAGATATTATTCAGCACCCGCGGGTCGTCCTGCGGACGCAACCACTGCAGCACCCACTTCATCTGCGACGGTTCGCCGATCTGGGTGCAGCCGATGGTCGGGATCCACCGGCCGTGCGGCCACGAGGTGTGGTAGAAAATCCCGCTGCCCAGCCCGGGCACCGGCTTGGGACCCTGGCCGGGGACCAGTCGGGGGTTGTTGTAGCCCACCCAGAACCCGTACTGCATCGACGGTCGGGTGCCGTTGGAACCGTTGTCCAACCAGGTGTTGTAGAACTTGCCGTGCTCGGAACTCACGTAGGAGCCGGGTAGCCGACGCCGCCACGGCATCGCACCGGGTGGCTTCGGGGTGGCGGAGAAGGTCACGGCGATGCTGTAGATCCCCGACGGCGTGCGCCCGTCGTCCTCTCGGCGCTTGCCGACCGGGGCGAACCCGCGCGGGCCGACGGTGGACCGGAACACCGCCTCACCGTCGCGGCCGGGACCCTTCGCCAGCCGCCACCGGCCGTCCACCTTCTCCCAGGCCTCGGTCTTGGTGCAGTAGACCTGCCGGCACCACAGGTGGGTCGACGTCGTTCGGATCACCTGGGTGGTGCTCCGGGGCAGATCGCGCGCCCAGGACGGCTCGCCGGGGTAATGCCCGCTCGCCCGCTCGGGCTTGGTGTTCTGCCCACCCAGCAGCGGTAGCGGCAACGGCAACGGCCAGCCGTTCAGCGACGCAGCAGTGGGTGCGGCCGAGGAGGTGCCACCGAACGTACCGAGCAGCAGCGCCGCGACCACCGCGATCGAAGCGATCGCCCCGGTGGCGCCGGCGCAGCGGGCGCGCCAGGACAACCGCCGTCTCGGCCCCGGTACTGGTGCGTGCTCCTCGCTCATCCCACGGTGACGATGGACGCCGTGTGGGCGGCGTACAAGGACGCGCGGCGGGGTCAGGGACAACGTTTTGCCGCCGGCTGACGGCAATTCACGCACATGGGGCAAAGTGATGCGCCATCGACCTCACGTGCCGCGCAGCACCGCCCCGGTCGCGGCACCCGCCGCGGCCACCGCCGCGTCCCGCGCCGTGGTCGCTTCCTCGACGGTCAACGTCCGGTCCCCAGCGCGGAAGCGCAGCGCGTACGCCAACGACTTCTTGCCCGTCCCGACCTGCTCGCCGGTGAAGACATCGAACAATCGGATCGCCTCGAGCAACTCGCCGGCCCCGGCCCGTAGCGCTGCCTCCACGTCGGCCGCGGCTACCCCGACGTCCACGATCAACGCAACGTCCTGGTTGGCGGGCGGGAAGCCGGACAGCGCGGTCCCGGCGATGGTGGTTCTCCCGTGGGCGATCAGCACGTCGAGGTCCAACTCCAGCACGCAGGTGCGCGGCGGCAGACCCAATGCACTGACCACCCGCGGATGTAGTTCGCCGGCATGCCCGACCTTGACGTCCTCGACGGTGAGCAGCGCGCAGCGGCCGGGGTGCCAGGGCGCGTGCACGTCGGCGCGCACGGTCAGCTCGGTGCCCGCCGCGCGGGCGGCCACCCGGGCGGCGTCCACCGCGTCCGCCCAGTCCGCGGGCCGGCCCGGACCCCACCAACCGGCCGCCTCCCGATGGCCGGCCAACGCCACCGCCAACCGACGCGGTTGCCCGGGCAGCGCCGCCCGGGTGGCGGCCAACTCAGCGGCGGTGGCCCGACGGTCCAGCGGCGGCCGCGGCGCGGGCGGGGCGTCCGGTCGCGGCCGGAACACCCGGCCGATCTCGAACAGCGCGACGTCGGTACTGCCCCGGCCGACATTGCGGCGCAGCGCGGCGAGCAGGCCGGGTAGCAACGTGGTGCGCAGCAGCGGCTCGGTCTCCGAGATCGGGTTGGCCAGGCGCAGGGCACGGCGACGCGGATCATCGGCGTCCAGACTCAACCCGTCGAAGTCCTTCTCGCCCAGGAATGGGTAACTGAGCACCTCGACGAACCCGGCACCGGCCATCGCCCGGGCCACGCTGCGCCGACGCAGCTGAGCGCGGGTCAGCCCGCGGCCGGCCGGGGCGGCGGGCAACACCGCCGGAATCGAGTCGTAGCCCTCCAGCCGGATGACCTCCTCCGCCACGTCGGCCGGGTCGGTCAGGTCGGGCCGCCACGACGGCGCCGTGACGCAGAGCGTCGTACCGTCCAACGAACAGGCCGCACCGACCTGCGCCAACCGACGCTGCACGGTCGCGGCGTCCATCGCCCGGCCGGCCAGTCGGCCGGGATAGTCGACGTCGAGGGTGATGGCGACCGGCCCGGGCAGCGTGCTCTCGTCGGTGCCGGCATCCTCGATCGCGCCCCCGGCCAACTCGGCCAGCAGGCCCGCGATGCGGGCCGCGGCGAGAGGCGGCAGCATCGGATCCACGCCGCGCTCGAAACGCCGGGAGGCCTCACTGCCGAGCTTGTGCCGACGGGCTGCGCGGGCGATCGTCACCGGGTCGAAGTGCGCAGCTTCGATCACCACGTCGATGGTGCCCTCGCCGATCTCGGTGCTCGCCCCACCCATGACGCCGGCCAGGCCGATCGGGCCGGAGTCGTCAACGATCAACAGGTCGCCGGGATCGAGGTCGCGCACCGCGCCGTCCAGGGTTTCCAGCTTCTCCCCCGAAGCCGCCCGGCGGACCCCGATCGCGCCGCGCAGCTTGGCCCGGTCGTAGGCGTGCGTGGGCTGGCCCAGTTCGAGCATCACGTAGTTGGTGACGTCGACGGCGAGTGAGATCGACCGCATGCCGCAGGCCTGCACCCGGCGGCGCAGCCAATCCGGTGACGGGGCGGCAGGATCCAGCCCGGTGACCACCCGGGCGACGAACCGGTCGCAGCCGCTCGGGTCGTCGATGCGCACCGGATAGCCCGCCGCGGTCGGCGCGGGAACCGGGGCGGCCGGGTCGAGGAACGGCACGTCGAAGGCGATCGCCACCTCGCGGGCCACGCCGCGGATGGACAGTGCGTAGCCGCGGTCCGGGGTGACCGCGATGTCCAGCACCTCGTCGCCCATGCCGAGCACGGCACGGGCGTCCGCGCCGATCGGCGTGCTCGGCGGCAGCACGATGATGCCCGCGGAGTCGCCCTCCCCGATGCCGAGTTCGCGCTCCGAACAGATCATCCCGTCGGAAATGTGCCCGTAGGTCTTGCGTGCGGCGATAGCGAACCCACCCGGCAACACAGCACCGGGCAGCGCCACCACGACCAGGTCACCGACCGCGAAATTCCGTGCTCCACAGACAATCCCGCGGGAGCCGGTGCCCTCGCCATTGGTCTCGTTGTGCTCCGGGCCGACGTCCACCCGGCAGTACCGGATGTCCTTCTTCAACTTTTCGGACTCGCGCAGTTCCTCGATGGCCAACACGCGGCCGACCACCAACGGACCGGTGACCTCCCCGCCGAGGGAGTGCACGGTCTCCACCTCCAGGCCCGCTGCGACGACCTTCTCGGCGACCTGACGACCCGTCACGTCGACGGGCAGCTCCGGCACGAACTCGCGGATCCAGGAGATCGGCGCGCGCATCAGACCTCCACCCCGAACGGCAGGGTGAACCGGATGTCGCCCTCCACCATGTCCCGCATGTCCTCCACCCCGTGGCGGAACATCAGCGTGCGTTCAATGCCCATGCCGAATGCGAAGCCGGTGTAGACCTCGGGGTCCACCCCGCAGGCGATCAGCACCCGCGGGTTGACCATGCCGCAGCCACCCCATTCGATCCAGCCCTCGGAGCGGCAGGTCCGGCACGGTGCGTCGGGGTTGCCCACCGAGGCGCCGCGGCAGACGAAGCACTGCAGGTCGAACTCGGCGGACGGTTCGGTGAACGGGAAGTACGACGGCCGCCACCGGGTGCTGATGCCCGCGCCGAACAGCGTTGAGGCCAGGTGGTCCAGGGTCCCCCTCAGGTTGGCCATGGTGATGCCCTGGTCCACCGCCAGGCCCTCGATCTGGTGGAAGACCGGGGTGTGCGTGGCGTCGAGTTCGTCGGTGCGGAACACCCGGCCGGGGTGCACCACGTAGACCGGCAGGTCGCGTTCCATCAGCGCGCGGATCTGGGTCGGCGAGGTGTGCGTGCGCAGCACCAGCCCGTTCTCCGGCGGGTCGACGAAGAAGGTGTCCATCATGCTGCGCGCCGGGTGGTCGGGTGCGATGTTGAGGGCGTCGAAGTTGAACCACTCGGTCTCCACCTCGGGGCCCTCGGCGATCTCGTAACCCATCGCGACGAAGATGTCGGCGAGCAGTTCCGCGGTCGTGCTCAGCGGATGCCTGGCGCCGATCGGGGCGCGGGCAGTGGGCAGCGTGACGTCGACGGCCTCGGTGACCAGCACCTCGCTGTCCCGTTCGGCCTCCAGTTCGCTGGTGCGTGCGGCCAGCGCGTCGGCGACGTCCTTGCGCGCCGCGCCCACCCGCTTGCCGGCGTCTGCCTTCGCCGCCGGCGGCAGCGCGCCGATCTCCCGGTTGGCCAGCGCCAATGGGGACCGATCCCCCGCCACATCGAGCCGGACCTGCTTGAGCGCGGTCAAGTCGCCGGCCGCGGCGATCGCGCCCAGCGCCTCGTCGCGCATACGGGCGATCGCGTCCGGATGCAGCGGCCCGACCTCGACCGGGTCGTAGGAGGAATTCGGAGCGGACACCCGCCGAATCCTACGGGCGATTGAAGCGAGTCGGAGCGCCTGCTCGGGAGGAGCGAACGCCCGCCGACGAAGGCGAACGGAACGAGAGTGCGAGGAACGAGCATTCTCGTTCCGTAGAGCCGAAGGAGGCGGGCACAAGCCGCGAGGAACGAGCGGCTGTTCGCTTCCGAGCCGATTGAAGCCCGTTGACCGAGGCGGCCGAGGAACGAGGCTGCCTCGGAAACACGGGCCCGCCGCGTTCGGCCGGCCCGTTGACCGAGGCGACCGAGGCGGCCGAGGAACGAGGCTGCCTCGGAAACACGGGCCCGCCGCGTTCGGCCCCTGCCGTTTTCCCCTCAGGCGGCGGCGGGCAGCGTGAACCTGAAGGCGGCGCCACCGCCCGCGGCACGACCGACGCCGATGGTGCCGCCGTGCGCCTCCACGATGCCCTTCGCGATGTACAGGCCCAGGCCGGTCCCGCCGCGGCGCGAATCGCGCCAGAAGCGGGTGAAGATCTGCGGGACCAACTCGGGGGGCACCCCGGCGCCCTGATCGCTCACCGTGATCGCCGCGCCCTCGGCGCCCGCCTCCAGTCGAACGGTGATCATCCCGTCACCATGCCGCTGGGCGTTCTCCAGCAGGTTGGCCAGCACCTGATCGACCTTGTCCGCGTCCACGCTCTGCTCGATCGATTCACCGGCGATTTCGATGCGGAACCGGTCCGGTGCCACCCCGGAGGCCACCCATCGGGCCACCTGGCCGTGGATGGTGGCCAGCAGATCGACGGGCCGGCGCTGCAGCTCCAGCCGGCCGGAATCGATGCGGGCAATGTCCAGCAGTTCGGCGATCAGCCGGGCCAGCCGGTCGGCGTCAGCGTCAACGCCCTCCACCAGCTCGCGCCGTTGTGCGTCGGTGAACCGGTCCCAGCGGGTCAGCAGAGTGCTGGTGAAGCCCTTCACGCCGGTCAGCGGGCTGCGCAGTTCGTGCGCGACGGTGGCCACCAACTCCGCGCGGGTGCGGTCCCAGCGCTCCCGGGATGCCGCGGTACGCAACGTGACCACCACCCGGTGCACCCGGCCCAGCCGCTGTTCGCGCACATAGGACGCGGACACCAACAGCTCGCGGCCGGGGCTCAACGCCAGCGCCCGCTCCGGGTGACCGGTGCGAATCGCCAGCCCGCCGTACGGGTCGGCCACCGCCCACCAGTCCCGGCCCAGACGGTCGGTCAACGGCAGCACATGCGGCAGGTCCTTGCCGATCAGCTCGTCGGCGGGCAACCCGAGCAACTGCTGAGCGCGGCGGTTGACCAGCACCACCCGGCCGGAATCGTCGGCGACGACCAGCCCATCGGGCAGTTCGTCGTAGGCGATTCGACCGTCGATCTCGTCACCGCAGGGTTGCCGCACTGTGGCAGCATCGCGCAACCCGCGGCGATCATGAGTGGGGTTTGCGTTTTCGCGACTTAACAGTTCTCACAGCTGAGCAGAACTCGCATCCGATTCCGCTTCCACCATGCGAAACGCACGCCACGCGCATCTTTGGGTCGTGACGCAACGTATGAAGAATCCACAAAGGGTTGCTGAGCGACCCGAAGTCGCGCGTGTCAGACATTCACGATCCGCGCCGCTGCGCCCGGGCCGACGCGTAAAGACACACCGCGGCGGCGGTGGCCAGATTCAGGCTCTCCGCCCCGCCGTAAATCGGTACCCGCACCACCTCGTCGGCCAGCGCGGCGATCTCGGCGGGCAGCCCCCAGGCCTCGTTGCCGAACATCCACACGGTGTCCGCGGCCAGCGCCCCGCAATCCTCCAACTCGTCGAGCCGCATCGCGCCGGCACCGTCCGCGGCGAGCACCCGCAACCCGGCCGCGCGCAGTGCCGCCACGGCTTCGGCGATGTCGACGTCCACCGCCAAGGGCAGGTGGAACAGGCTGCCCGCGCTGGCCCGCACGCACTTGCTGTTGTAGACGTCCACCGAGGCGCGGCTGAGCACGACCGCGTCGGCACCCGCCGCATCCGCGGTGCGGATCACCGTGCCCGCGTTGCCCGGGTCACGGGCCCGGGCCAACAGCACGGCCAGCCGGGGCCGGGCGGTCAGTACGGCGTCCAACCCGACGTCGAGGAACTCGCACACCGCGACCAGCCCCTGCGGGGTCACCGTCTGTGCCAACGTGCCCATGACCTGCCCGGACACGTAGTGCACGACTACGCCTGCCGCGACGGCAGCCGCCGGCAACTCCGAGTGCCGGTCGGCCGCCTCCGCGGTGACGAACAGCGCGCTGACCGTGCCGGTCCGGGCCAATGCCTCCCGCACCGCCTGCGGTCCCTCGGCGAGGAACCGCTTGTCGGCGGTGCGGAACGAGCGTTTGGTGAGCCGGTTGGCGGCGGCCACCGGGGCCGCGCGCAGTGAGGTCAGCTCATCGGGTCGGGACACCGACCGTGGGTCAGGCGGCCGGCGCGGCCGGGGCGTTGACGTCCGCGGGCAGCGCCTGCTTGGCCACCTCGACCAGCGCGGTGAAGGCCGCCGCGTCGTTGACCGCGAGCTCGGCGAGCATGCGCCGGTCTACCTCCACGCCGGCCAACTGCAAACCCTGGATGAACCGGTTGTAGGTCAGGCCGTTCTGCCGGGCGGCGGCGTTGATCCGCTGAATCCACAGCCGACGGAAGTCGCCCTTGCGCTTCTTGCGGTCGCGGTAGGCGTAGGTCAGCGAATGAGTGACCTGCTCCTTGGCCTTGCGGTAGAGCCGGGAGCGCTGGCCGCGGTAACCGCTGGCCTGCTCAAGAACCTCACGACGCTTCTTCTGCGCGTTCACTGCGCGCTTGACGCGTGCCACGTTGACTGACTCCTCAGTGCGCGCCGCCCGGTCGACCGGCGGCGGATCTCAATCGGGGAATGGGCCGAGCCGGCGGTTACTTGCGCAGCAACTTCTTGATGCGCGATGTGTCACTCGGAGCCATCTCGACGTCATTTGCCAGTCGACGGGTGCGACGGGAGGACTTGTGCTCGAGCAGATGCCGGGCGTTGGCCCGCTCCCGCATCACCTTGCCGGAGCCGGTGATTCGAAAGCGCTTGCTGGCGCCGCTGTGCGTCTTGACCTTCGGCATGGTCCCGGTGTCTCCTCGATCGAATTCGTGCTGCGGGCAACTACTCCGTGCGGGTCAGCCCTCGGGCGCGGGCTCGGTGGGAGGCGCCTCGAATGGCTCTTCCTGGTCGACCTCGGCGGCGTCACGGTCCCTACGGCCGCGTGCCTCTCGAGCCTCGGCCATGGCCTCGGCCTTCTTCTTGGTGGGGGCCAACACCATGAGCATGTTGCGGCCCTCCTGACGCGGTTCGTACTCGACCACGCCCAGCTCCGCAACGTCGTCCGCCAACCGCTTGAGCAGTCGGAAGCCGAGTTCGGGTCGGGACTGCTCCCGACCGCGGAACATGATCGTGATCTTGACCTTGTCACCGGCCTTGAGGAACCGGACGACGTGGCCCTTCTTCGTCTCGTAATCGTGCGGGTCGATCTTCGGACGCAGCTTCATCTCCTTGATGACCGTCTGCGCCTGGTTGCGTCGCGCTTCGCGCGCCTTCATCGCGGACTCGTACTTGAACTTCCCGTAGTCCATGAGCTTCGCGACGGGAGGACGTGCGGTGGCGGCCACCTCTACCAAATCCAGGTCGGACTCGCGGGCCAGCTCCAACGCCTTGGCGATCGGCACGATGCCGACCTGTTCGCCGTTGGGCCCGACAAGACGAACCTCGGGTACGCGGATCCGGTCGTTGATGCGCGGTTCTGTGGTGATGGGGCCTCCTCCATAAGGCTGCTGTGGTCGACCCCGAGAACCGAAAAGGCCCCCGCGGGAACGCAGAGGCCGACGACCGGGTCCCGATGTGCGGTACGCACACCGACGGTGAGGCCGTGGGCCCCACCAGGACCTGGAACCCGACGGCCCGGAGGTCGATGCGGGTGGGAGTCGGAACTCCACTTCACGCCCCGCCACACAGGTGCCGGGAAGGTCACCGTCAGCCTATCAGCTGCCGGGATCGGCCCCGCGATCCAGCAGCACCAGCCCGCCGGGCAGCCGACCACCGGCGGGCAGCACCGCCAGGTCCAACCCACGCTCCAAGCGGTCGCGCAGCACCGGGTGCTCGGCCAGCGTCGCGCCCAGTCGGCGGGCGATCCGCTCGCCGTCCACCCCCGCGCCGAGCACCAGCGCGAGGATCGCGTCGGTCTCCCCGCCGGGCAGCAGCACCGCGGCGGTTACTTCGCTGACCGGGGCCAGCGCCGCGGCCAACGCCGCCTGCACCTCCGGATCCCGGCCGGGCGGCACCGGCACCCGGCCCTCGGCCAGCGCGCGCAGAGCGCGCCCCTCCACGGGAAAGGTGACCGGGCCCGCCGGGTCGAGTACCAGCAGGTCGGCGTTCTCGAACAGCGCGGCCTGCGCCGCACGTACCGCGGTGATCGGCAGCGGACGGGCCGGAGCATGCCAGGCGGCCAGCGACGCCAGCGAGCCGAAGGCCGGTAACGCGGTGCGCCCGTCCTCCCCGCGCAGGGTGATCACCGCTATATCCGTCGACTTCTCTCCCCCGGCCTCGTCCGGCTCGGCGGCGATCGCCACCACCGGCACCAGCACCCGGGCGTCGAGCAGCGCGGCGCGCAGCGGACCCGCGTCCTCGGTCGCCGCCCAGGCCTCCAGGGCGGCGCGCAACGCGGGGTCGGCATCGCCGGTGTCGTCCCCGAACCCGGGATCGCTCAGCACCCGCTCCATGCGCGGCAGGCTAGGTGCCCGGGCATGGCCCCGGCGCGCGCGGGGTACCGATCACCCATGAGCAGGACAAAGTCCGGCGACCCACAGCCGCCCATCCCGGTACCGCCGTCCCCGGTGCCGCAGCCCGGTCGGCCCGAACCCACACCGCCCACCCCCGACCCCGGGCGGCCGGCCCCCGGACCGGACCCGCCGCCGCCGCCACTACCGGTCTGAGCCGCTGCCCGCAGGCAGATCCGGCGTCAGTGTGCGTACCAGGCGGGCCAGTTCCCGCGCGGATTCCACCGCCGCCGCCCCGTCGGAGGCCTGAATGCCCATCGCCGCGATTGTTTCCCCGTCGCTCAGGTCGAGGTAGGTCCAGGGGTCGCCCGGCCGCAACCGCACCGCGAGCACTTCTCCCCAGGCCAGGGTGCGGCGGCGGAACAGATTCACCACCAGCAGGCCGTCGGACTGCGCGACCACTTTCACCGAGGCGTGCTTGTGCAGGAACCAGGAGATCCCGACCGCGAAGGCGAACACCCCGATGCGATCGCCGACGCTGAACACGAACGCCCCCTCATGCGGCAACAGCAAGGCGATCACCGCAGTGATCACCAGCAACACCGCGGAGATCGTGTAGCAGACGATCCGGCCGCGGCGTGGCCGCCAGGTGTGGGGCAGCGCTGCGGCCATCGGGGTCAAAGCCGACAGGCGTGGATGTCGGTGACCAGGATCGCCCGCGCCCCGACCTCCCACAGCGCGTCCATGATCCGCTGCGCGTCGGTGCGCGGCACCATCGCGCGCACCGCCATCCAGTCGGTGTCCCGCAGTGGGGCCACGGTGGGCGATTCGATCCCGGGGGTGAGCGCGACCGCCGCGTCCAGTCGGTTCACCGGCACGTCGTAATCCATCATCACGTAGCGGCGGGCCACCAGCACGCCTTGCAGGCGACGCAGCAATTGGTCCACGGCGGCCTCGTCACCCGCGCCGACCCGGCGCACCAGCACCGCCTCGGAGCGCAGGATCGGCCGGCCGATGATTTCCAGCCCGGCCTGGCGCAACGTGGTCCCGGTTTCCACCACGTCGGCGATGACGTCGGCCACGCCGAGTTGGATGGAGATCTCCACCGCGCCGTCCAGTCGGATCACCTCGGCGCTGACCCCGTGCTCGGCCAGGTGCTTGGCGACCAGACCCGGGAAAGAGGTGGCCACCCGCAGGCCGGCGAAGTCCTTCACGTCGCTGCCCACGCCGGGCAGGGCCGCGTAGCGGAAGGTTGATGCCGCGAAGCCCAGCGCCAGCATTTCCTCGGCGGCGGCACCGGAATCCAGCAGCAGGTCCCGCCCGGTGATGCCGATGTCCAACCGGCCGGAGCCGACGTAGATCGCGATATCGCGGGGACGCAGGAAGAAGAACTCGACCCCGTTGTCCGGGTCGGCCAACACCAGTTCCCGGCCGTCGGTGCGTTGGCGGTAGCCCGCCTCCTTGAGCATGGCGGCAGCAGGCTCGGCCAGCGAACCCTTGTTCGGCACCGCAATGCGCAGCATCTATCCCCCTGTACGTCTCATAGATGAGCGTATACGTCGTCCAGGGTCAGACCGGTTGCCAACATCAGCACCTGCAGGTGGTAGAGCAGCTGCGAGATCTCCTCCGCGGTCTTGTCCGCGCCCTCATACTCCGCGGCCATCCAGACCTCGGCGGCCTCCTCGATCACCTTCTTGCCGATGCTGTGCACCCCGGCCTGCAGCGCGCGCACCGTGCCCGACCCGGGTTCCCCGGCTGCGGCTTTCGCGGTGAGCTCAACAAACAGCTCGTCGAACGTCTTCACGGCGCGCTTCCTCACAGCTGGCCTCGGACGGATATGAGCCGAACGGAGGAGTCGAATCCGGCCCGACCGGATGATCCCACCCGCCCCGCTTGCGCCCACCATGAACCCACAGACAACACACGGCGCACGACGGGGGACAGCATGGCAGTTCGTCGCGGTCAGAAGCAGGACGAGAAGCTGCCGGTGCAGGCCGGGCCCAAGGAGGCCGCTGCGCCCGCCGCCGAGCAGGCCGGACCGGCCGTGCCCGCTCAGCCGAAGGTAGAGAACGTTCAGGACCAGATCCGTCGGTTGGCGACGCTGCGTCAGCTCGGCGTGCTGGACAACCAGGAGTTCGAGGACCTCACCGCGCTGCTGCTCGACCTGCCGCGCGCGTAACACTCGGGGGGACGGCCCCGGCCACAATCACAGGGTTGTGGCCGGGTGCTCCCGCAATGACAGCGCAGTGAGCACCGCCGCCTGCGCGGCCTCGTAGCCCTTGTCCTCCTTGGATCCGGGCAATCCGCTGCGGTCCATCGCCTGGGCGTCGGTGTCGCAGGTCAATACCCCGAACCCGACCGGGATCCCGGTGTTCACGCACACCTGCGTGAGGCCGAGCGTCGCGGCCTGACAGACGTACTCGAAGTGCGGGGTACCGCCGCGCACCACCACGCCGAGTGCCACCACCGCGTCGTGCGTGCCGGCCAGCCGACGCGCGGCGACCACCAATTCGAACGTACCGGGCACCCGGATCTCCGTGTACTCGGTGATCTGAGCCTCCGTCAGCGCGCGCCGCGCCCCGGACAGCAGCCCGCCCATCACCTGCGCGTGCCACTGCGCCGCGACCACCGCGACCCGCAACCCGCTCGCGTCCGGCATCCTCAGCGTGGGCAAACCGGCCCCGCTCATGCCCATGCCTCGCTGCGCTCGGACCGTTCGCTGCGCTCACTCATGTCCACTCCCCGCCGCCGTCGTAGGGATCGCGGGATTCTCCGCACTGATCCCAGCTGGGCAGTTCGTGGCCCATCCGCTCGCGCTTGGTGCGCAGGTAGTTCTCGTTCTCCGGGGTGGGCGTGATGTAGGACGGCACCCGGCTGGCCACCGTCACCCCGTAAGCGGCCAAACCGGCGGCCTTGCGCGGATTGTTGGTGATCAGCCGGATAGACCGCACGCCCAGGTCCTCCAGGATGCGCGCGCCCACGCCGTAATCGCGGGCGTCCACCGGCAGGCCCAGTTCCAGGTTGGCGTCCACGGTGTCGTGCCCGGCGTCCTGCAGTTCGTAGGCGCGCAGCTTGTGCGCCAGACCGATGCCGCGGCCCTCGTGGCCGCGAAGGTAGACCACCACGCCCCGGCCCTCGCCATCGATGCGCGTCAACGCGGAACGCAACTGTGGGCCGCAGTCGCAGCGCAGCGAGCCGAACGCGTCGCCGGTGAGGCACTCGGAGTGCAACCGCACCAATACGTCCTCGCCGTTGCGCACGTCTCCCTTGACCAGCGCGACGTGTTCCTCCTCACCCTCGGCGGGCAGCCCGTCCAGGGTGCGGTCGGCGTAGGCGAACGCCCGGAATTCCCCGCCCACGGTGGGCAATCGGGTCTCGGCCAGGCGCACCACGCGGGATTCCAAGCGGCGCCGGTAGACCACCAGGTCGGCGATCGAGATCAGCGCAAGGTCGTGCTCCCGGGCGAAGGTGATCAGCTCGGGCAGCCGGGACATGGTGCCGTCCTCGTTGACCACCTCGCAGATCACCCCGGCCGCGCGCAGCCCGGCCAGCCGAGCCAGATCCACCGCCGCCTCGGTGTGACCCGTCCGGCGCAGCACGCCACCCTCCACCGCACGCAACGGGAACACGTGCCCGGGGCGGGTCAGCTCCCACGGTTCGGTGGCCGAATCCACCAACACCTTGATGGTGTGTGCCCGGTCGGCCGCGGAGATGCCGGTGCTCACCCCGTCGCGCGCATCGACGGACACCGTGTACGCGGTCTTCTTGCGGTCCTGGTTGACCGTGGTCATCGGTGGCAGGTCGAGCCGGTCCAGGTCGGGGGCGGGCATCGGCACGCACACCACGCCGGAGGTGTGCCGGATCATGAACGCGAGCAGGTCCGAGGTGGCCTTGGCGGCGGCGAACACCAGGTCGCCCTCGTTCTCCCGATCCTCGTCATCGACCACCAGCACCGCCTTGCCGGCCCGGATGTCGGCGACGGCCCGTTCCACGGTGTCGAACTGGAACCCGGGGGTGATCAGTGACGGGACCGGGCTGGGCGGGCGACGCCGTGGTGGCGTGCTCGCGCCGGGCACGATGATGCCCGGGTAGCCGCTGCGCTCCTCGGGGTCCGCACTCATTGGGCACCGCCCGGCAACAGCCGCTCGACGTACTTGGCGAGCACGTCCACCTCCAGGTTCACCGCGTCACCCGGCCGGCGCCAGCCCAACGTGGTCAGTTCCAGGGTCGTCGGAATCAGCGACACCGTGAAGGAGCACGGTCCCACTCCGGCCACGGTAAGGCTCACTCCGTCGACGGTGATCGAGCCCTTCTCCACCACGTAGCGCAGCAGGTCGGCCGGGGCCTCGATCTGCACCACGTCCCAGTGTTCGGCCGGGTCGCGTCGTAGCACCGTACCGATCCCGTCCACATGTCCCTGCACGATGTGTCCGCCCAGCCGGGTGGCCATGGTCACCGCGCGCTCCAGGTTCACCGGTGCACCGGGCGCCAGGCCCCCCAACGCCGAGCGGAGCAGGGTCTCCTGCATCACGTCGACGGTGAACTCCCCGTCCCCGTGGGTGACCACGGTCAGGCACACGCCGTTTACCGCGATCGAGGCGCCGTGTTCGGCATCGGAGGTAACCAGCGGCCCGCGCAGCCGCAGCCGGGCGGCGCGGTCGAGCTGCTCGATGGCGAGCACCTCACCGAGTTCCTCCACGATGCCGGTGAACATCAGCCCTCCCATGCCGCCGGTCGGGCCACCAGACGAACGTCGGTGCCGATCGGGGTGATCTCGTCCAGTCGCAACCGCAGGGCGGCGTCCAGGGTGGGCGCGCCGGGGCCGGTCAGCGCGGCCAGCCCGCCGCCGCCGATGAGCAGCGGGGCGACGTAGCCGATCACGCGGTCCACCAGCCGCTCGGCGAGGAAACTGCCCGCCACCCGTGCACCGCCCTCCAGCAGTACCGAGACGATCTGCCGCTCATGCAGCACGCCCAGCGCCCGAGCCAGGTCCAGACCCTCACCACGCAACGCGCGGGGTACCGCGATAACTTCCGCACCGGCCTTGCGCAGCGCCGCTGCATTTTCCCCGGCGGCGGCGTCCTCGGCGACCAGCACCCAGGTCGGCGCCACGTCGTCCAGGATCCGCGCGCCGACCGGCGTGCGCGCGTTGCTGTCCAGCACCACCCGGATCGGCGGGCGGTCGGTGTCGTGCTTGCGCACGCCCAGGTGCGGGTCGTCGGCGAGTACGGTGCCCGAGCCCACCAGCACGGCGTCGGCTTCGGCGCGCAGCCGGTGCACGTCGGCGCGGGCCTGAGGGCCGGTGATCCACCGACTGCTGCCGTCCCCGGCGGCGGTGCGCCCGTCCAGGCTGGCCGCGTACTTCCAGGTGACGAACGGCCGACCGCGGCGCACGTAGGTCAGCCAGGCCTCGTTGACCCGCTCGGCAGCCTCGGCCAACAGCCCGGTCTCCACCTCGACGCCGGCCTCGGTGAGTGCGGCGACCCCGCCCGCCGCCGTGGGATTCGGATCCCGCACCGCGACCACCACCCGGGCCACCCCGGCGGCCAGCAGCGCCTGCACGCAGGGCCCGGTACGCCCGGTGTGGTTGCACGGTTCAAGGGTGACGACGCAGGTGCCGCCGCGCGCCCGATGAGCGGCCGCGGCCAATGCCTCGACCTCCGCGTGCGGGCCGCCCGGGTAGGCATGGAAGCCCTCGCCGACCACTGCACCCGCCGCGTCCAACATCACCGCGCCGACAACCGGATTGGGGCTGGTGGTGCCCAGCCCGCGGGCCGCGAGCGCGATCGCCCGGCGCATCGCGTCCAGCTCCGCTGCCGCATTCACACGTCGAGTGTGCACTCGAGCACCTTGTACCGGCCAGTAGGGTCCTTGTCAGGCGTCTGGACGCCTGACAAGAGCCCGTGCGCGTGTCATGCGCTGCGCGCGGCGGCCTCCGTGGCGGCGGCCCGCAGGGCGTCGATGGCGGCGGCGGGGTCGGTGGCGCCGTACACCGCGGAGCCGGCCACGAACACGTCCGCGCCGGCCTCCGCGCACTGCTCAATGGTGCGCGCGTCCACCCCGCCGTCCACCTGCAGCCACAGCTGCAGGTTCCGCGCCGAGATCAGCTCGCGGGCCCGGCGGATCTTCGGCAGCACGAATTCCAGGAACGACTGCCCGCCGAAGCCGGGTTCGACGGTCATCAGCAGCAGCATGTCCAGCTCGCCGAGCACGTCGGCAGCCGCCTCCAGCGGGGTGGCGGGTTTCAGCGCCATGCCGGCCCGCGCCCCGGCCTTGCGCAGCACCCGGGCCAACCGGGACGGGGCGTGCGCGGCCTCCAGGTGGAAGGTCACGCTGCCCGCACCGGCCTCGGCGTAGGCGGGCGCCCAGCGGTCCGGGTCGGCGATCATCAAGTGGCAGTCGACGGGGGTCGACACGCGCTTGAGCAGGGCCTCAACCACCGGTAGACCCAGGGTCAGGTTGGGCACGAAGTGGTTGTCCATCACATCGACGTGCAACCAGTCGGCGTGCCCGGCCACCCGCTCGCAGTCCTCGCCCAGCTTCGCGAAGTCCGCGGACAACAGGCTTGGCGATATCTGACAGTGCCTCGATTCGGCGGCCATCACTTGGTCCTCACCTCGGCGGCCTGCTCCGCTGCTTGATCCGCCCACGTCTGGCGGTACTCACTACGCCGCGCCTCGGCGCGACGGGCCGAGCCCAGCTGCCACGGCACGTTGGTCACCATCACGCCGGGCTCGTAGAGCAACCGCGCCTTCAATCGCAACGCACTCTGGTTGTGCAACAGCTGCTCCCACCAGTGCCCGACCACGTACTCCGGCAGGTAGACGCACACCACGTCGCGCGGGCTGTCCCGACGAAGGTCTCGGATGTAGTCCAGCACCGGCCCGGTGATGTCCCGGTACGGGGAGTCCAGCACCTTCAGCGGGACCGGGATTCCCCGCTCCCCCCACTCCTTCATCAGCGCCGCGGTGGCCTCCGGGCGCACCTGCACGGTGATCGCGGTTAGCGTGCTCGGCCGGGACGCCCGAGCGAAGGCCAACGCTTTCAAGGTGGGCGTGTGCAGCCGGGAGACCAGCACGACGCCGTGGATGTTGCTGGGCAACGTCGCGGCATCCGGCGGTGGCTGGAGCTCGCGCTTCACCCGCCGGTAATGCCGGCGGATGGCCTTCATCAGCGCGAACAGCACCCCCATCGCGATGCAGGCCAGGTAGGCCCCGTGGGTGAACTTGGTGACCAGCACCACCACCAGGACCAGTCCGGAGAAGCTCAACCCGGTGGCGTTGATGACCCGACTCGTGCGCATCTTGCGGCGCACCTTGGGGTCCTGCTCGGTGCGCAGCAGTCGCGTCCAGTGCCGCACCATGCCCGTCTGGGACAAGGTGAACGACACGAACACGCCGACGATGTACAGCTGGATCAGCCGGGTCACTTCCGCGTCGAACGCGTAGATCAAGAACCCGGCCATCAGCGCCAGGCCGATGATGCCGTTGCTGAACGTCAACCGGTCCCCGCGGCGGTGCAGCTGCTTGGGCGCCAGTTCGTCGCGGGACAGGATCGAGGCCAGCACCGGGAAGCCGTTGAACGCGGTGTTCGCGGCCAGTACCAGGATCAATGCGGTGACCGCGGCCAGGTAGATGAATGGCGCGGAGCCGTCGCCGAACACCGCGGCGGCAACCTGGGCGATGATCGTCTTCTGTTCGTAGCCGAAGCCCGCCGGTTGACCGTTGATGAGCACGTCGGTCTCGGGGTGTTCGGCCAGCCGGGCGTGTGTCATCAGCCCCAACGCGACCAGCCCGGAGAACATGGTCACCGCGATGGTGCCCATCATCAGCAGCGTGGTCGCGGCGTTGCGGGACTTGGGTTTGCGGAACGCGGGCACGCCGTTGCTGATCGCCTCCACGCCGGTGAGCGCGGCGCAGCCGGAGGAGAACGCGCGCAGCACCAGGAAGAACAGCGCGAAGCCGGCGATGTGCGTCTTCTCCGGGTGGATGGTGTAGCCCGCGGTCGGCGAGCGCAGATGGTCGTTCAGGATCAGCTGGCGGAACAGGCCGACGGCGACCAGCACGATGACGCCGAACATGAACGCGTAGGTGGGGACGGCGAACGCGATGCCGGATTCCCTGACTCCGCGCAGGTTCATCAGCGTGAGCAGCAGCACCATGCCCAGCGCGATCGTCAACCGGTGGTGCACCACGAACGGCACCGCGGAACCCAGGTTGTCCACGCCCGCGGACACCGACACGGCGACGGTGAGCACGTAGTCCACCATCAGGGCCGCGGCCACGGTGATGCCCGCGCCGACACCGAGGTTGGTGGTGGCCACCTCGTAGTCACCGCCGCCGCTGGGGTACGCGTGCACGTTCTGCCGGTAGGAGGCGACGACGGTGACCATCATCAGCACGACGGCCACCGCCACCCAGGCGCTGTAGTGGTAGAAGCTCACCCCGGCCAGGGACAGCACCAGGAAAATTTCCTGCGGTGCATAGGCCACCGAGGACAGGGCGTCGCTGGCGAACACCGGCAGCGCGATGCGCTTGGGCAGCAATGTGTCGCCCAGCCGTTCCGAGCGCATCGGGGCGCCCACGAAAAGCCGCTTCGGAAGCTGCCTCAGCTCGCCGCGCACGGGGGTCATCCTGCCGGAGGCCGGGGCATGCTTCGGTCACCGGGAGCCACGGCGCGTCAGACGGGGGCCGGTACCGCCGTCGGCCGCGGTGACGAGCCCGTCGGCGGGACGTAGCTGGGCAGCCCGCGGTAGACCCGGATCGACTCGATACACACCCCGAGGTTGCCGACCGCGATCAGCCAATAGACCGGCCGGCAGAAGGAGTTGTCGGAGAGCATCATCCAGGGCCAGAACCCCGCGGACAGGATCAGATAGCCCCAGAGGATGAACTCGGACATGCCGCGGCGGCTCCCCCGCGACTTCATCATCGGAATGTTGAACGCCGAGGCCATGATCACCGTGGTGAGCAGGCCGTAGTACTCCAGTGGGTCAGCGGTGATGTCCTGGAACCATCGGAAGATGCCGAACACCATCGCCTGCAGCACTGCATAGATCAGTACGGCGCGAATCAGGCTGTCGCTGCCGAACAGCTCACGGCGACCCCAGCGCAGGATCTGACAGATCACCACCACCTCGAAGATCGAGAACACGATCAGGCCGACCCAGAACAGCTTGAGCAACCAGAAATTGGCGGAGTCCGAGCCGAACCAGGAGTGGTAGGACGCGACGAAGGTGGTGTCGTGAGCGAAGTTCCACAGGTTGGTGGCCAACGGGATGCAGAAGGTCTTGTCCCGCGCGCCGCGGCGCATCGCGCCGAGGTACTGCATGTAGCCACCGGCGCCGGCCACGGCGGCCGCCACGACGATCAGGGCGAGTCGGTCGTGGGTGTGCGCGATGACCGTCTGGGCGTCGTAGCCGTGGCTCACCCGAACATTCTGACCCCGAGCAGATAGTCGCGTCCACGATTATTTATGCATTGACAAGTCCGGTGCGCGGGGAGAAGTCTCGGCGCTGTGGCCGTCGTGCTCGACACCGCGCGTCCCGGCGTCGCCCGACGACCGGCACCGACCCCTGTCCTGATCGGGCTGGGCGCGGCGAGCGCGCTGCTGGTGTTGGTGTTGGTGTTGGCCACCGCGCAACGCGGACCGGGCGGACGCATTCTGACCACCCGTCCGGTACCGGAGTCCCACCCGTCGTTGTGGGGGTTCGATCACTGGATCGCGCTGGTGCAGATCGCCACGGTGATCGCGACCAGCCTGTTCCTGGCCTGGTTCGGAGTCTGGTCACGTCGACACGGCCGGCTGCATCCGGCGCTGCCGGTACTCGCGGCCTTGTTCGTGATGGGTCTGCTCACCGATTCTTTCGCCAACTGGACATCGTCCGCGGCGATGAACCCCGAGCTGTTGCACTACCCCACGAATTGGTGGTTCTTCTCGGTCTCGCCCACCGTCGAACCGCTGATCAACACCGTCGCCTACCCGTACCTGTTCCTCGGACCGGCGTTGGCCGTGGTCCGCCTGCTCGGCCGTCATCTCCTGCGCCATCCCCGGTGGACGGCCTTCGTGGTCACCTACGTGGTGGCCCTGCCGATCAACCTGGTGCTGGTCAACCTGTTCATGGTGCGCATCGAGTACTGGACCTACACCCAGATCCCCGGCTGGGCGGCAGTGCGCGGCGGCACCGCCTGGCAGTACCCGTGGACGGACACGCTCACGCTGTCGGTGCTCACTGCGGTGACCGCGGTGCTGCTGTGCCGCGACGCCGACAGCCCTCGTCGATCCATGGCCAGGGAGGTGGTGGTGGGCATCGTGCTCTCCGCGTTGGCCTACCTGCCGTACAACGCGGTGTGGGCGTCGTTCCGACTCACCGACAGCGGCGACTCCCTGGCCAAGCCCTGGCCGTACGTGAACACCAAGGTGTATGACCCGAAGGGCGATTACGCCCGGGCCGGTGTGCCCGGTCCCTACTTCCGAGGAATGTGGCCATGATCGCCGTGCTGTTGCCGATGGACCGGGACATCACCCGGATACCGACGATCTCCGCCGACCGAGCCGACGCGTTCGTGCTCGTCTCCGCGGTCATGGCCGGGTTGTTCGCGCTGTGGGCGCTGTACCTATTGGGTGTCCGGCGCTCTCCGATCCTGGCGCTGTGCCTGGTCGGCAGCGTCGCGTGCAACCTCAACGAACCGATCTGGGACGCCCTGGGCAAGCTGCGCTTCCACCACGGCAACCACATCGCGTGGACCGAATTCGGGGATCTGGCCCAGCCCGTGCAGTACCCGTACTGGGCGATGTTCGTCTACACCGGCTTCGCCGGCGTCGCCTGCTACGTCTTCTATCTGGTGTTCCAGACCCGCAACTGGCGGATCTTCGGTTACTGCCTGCTCGGGCAGGCGGTGATGAACATCGTGCTCGAGGGCTTTGTGATCACCAGCGCCTACGACTACTACGGTCACCAGCCGTGGCGGGTCGGCACCGACTTCCCGTTGTGGTGGGTGCCGGTCAACTACGGCGAGATGCTCGGCGGGGCGCTGCTCGCGCTGGCCGTGCGCCGATGGGGTCTGCACGGCGCACTCTTGGCGGTACCGATCGTGCCGTGCGCATTCTCGGCCTGGCAGTTGTGGGCCGGTTGGCCGACCTACGCGACCATCAACCTTGACGTGGCCGAGGCCTGGCGCGACGTGGCGGCGCTGTCCGGGGTCGTGATCGCGACGGGGTCGGCGTGGCTGATGGGCCGCGCGCTGCTGGCACCGGCACCCAACCCGGCCGTTGCTGCGGCGCCCGCGGCGGTGAGTGAAGAACTGAGCGGCGCGCTCACCGGCTGATTCAGGATGTGCGGCGTAGCAACGCCAGAAACATCGCGTCGGTGCCGTGCCGGTGGGGCCAGAGTTGTACGAAGGGACCGTCCGCTGCATCGGGCACCCCCGGCAGGTGGGCGGCGGCATCCAGCAACTCGGTGGTCACCCCGTCCTGCTCGGACACGCGGCGGGCGGCCCGCACCACGCCGTGGGTTTCCCCGAGGTGTGGCGAGCAGGTCGCATAGCCGACGACACCGCCGGGACGGGCCGCGGCCAGCGCGCGAACCAACAAATCGCGTTGGGTGTTGAACAACCGACCGACGTCGCCGGGCTGGCGACGCCAACGGGCCTCGGGACGCCGGCGTAAGGCGCCCAGGCCGGTGCACGGCGCGTCCACCAGCACCCGGTCGAATGTGGCGTCCGCCCAGGCCGGGGCGGTGCCGTTGGCGATCACCGGGTACGCAGCGCCGCCGGCCAGCGCGGCGGCGACCAGGCGGGCGCGGTGCGGGGCGAGGTCAGCGGCCAGCAGCCGGGCGCCGCGTTGGCCGGCCAGCCCGGCCAGCAGTGCGGCCTTGCCGCCGGGCCCGGCGCAGGTGTCCAGCCAGCGGGCGTCCGGGCCGTCCACGTCGACGTTGGCCAACGCCAGGGTGACCAGTTGGCTGCCCTCGTCCTGTACGCCCACTGCGCCGGTGCGAACCCCGTCGAGCGCGGCGGGGTCCCCGCCCGGCAACACCGCGGCCAGCGGTGACCAGCGGCCGGGGGCGGCGCCGGCGGCGAGCAGGTCGTCCCGGTCGGCCCGGCCGGGACGGGCGACCAGGGTGACCCGGGCCGGCTCGTTGTCCGCCGCCAACGTCGCCTCGGTCTGTGCCCAGTCCCCGCCCAGCGCGTCGGCGAAGGCGGCGACCACCCAGCGCGGGTGGGCGTGACGGAACGCCAGATACTCCGCCGGGTCGACGTCGCGGGCGGGCGCCAGCCGGGCGGCCCAGCCGTCCAGGTCGTGCTCGCCGACCCGCCGGAGCACGGCGTTGACGAAGCCGGCCGGGCCCTCGCCGACCGCGGCCCGGCACAGCGCGACCGACGAGGACACCGCGGCGTGCGGCGGGGTGCGCAGGGCGAGCAGTTGATGGGCCCCCAGGCGCAGCACGTCACGCACCGCGGGCTCCGGCGCCCGTTGCACGCAGGCGTCGATAACGCGGTCATAGCTGCCCTGCCCGCGCAACGTGCCGTAGCCCAGTTCGGTGGCGAACGCGGCATCCCGGCCGGTCAGCCCGCGCTCGCGGAGCAGTTGCGGCAGCACCAGGTTGGCGTAGGCGTCGCGTTCCCGGACCGCGACCAGCAGATCGAACGCGGCGCGCCGTGCGGGGTCGGCCGGGGTGCCGGGTCGCCGCGGCGCGGTCGCGGCCGCCGCGCGCCCGCGTCGGGGCGGGGTCACGAGTCGGTGCCGAGCAGGTCGCCGGATTCGATGCGGGCACCGCGGGCCCAGTCCGCGGCGGGCATCGGACGCTTGCCGGGCGCGGTGATCTCGCCGAGCAGCACGGCATGGGTGGCGGTGCCGACGAGCACCTCCTTACGACCGACCAGCAACTCGCCGGGCTTCAGGTCGCGTTGATCCGGTCGCGGTGTCACCGGACCGATGCGCAGCCGGTCGTCCCCGCGCACGGTCCACGCCGCCGGGTTCGGCGTGCAGCCGCGGATCAGGCGGTCCACCCGCATGGCGGGCGCGGTCCAGTCGATACGGGCGTTGTCCACGGTGATCTTCGGCGCGAATGACACTCCGTCAGATGATTGGGGCAGCGGCTCCAACCGGCCCTGTTCGACGCCGTCCAGGGTGGCCAGCAGCAGCCCGGCGCCGGCCACGGCGAGCCGGTCCAGCAGGTCACCGGAGGTGTCGTCGGGACCGATGGTCTCGGTGAGCACGCCGAACACCGGGCCCGCGTCGAGTTCCTTGACGATCCGGAACGTGCTGGCCCCGGTGACCTCGTCCCCGGCGATCACCGCGTGCTGCACCGGGGCGGCGCCGCGCCAGGCGGGCAGCAAGGAGAAGTGCAGGTTGATCCAGCCGTGCTCGGGGATGGCCAGGATCGATTCCGGCAGCAGTCCGCCGTAGGCGACGACCGGGCAACAGTCCGGCGCGAGCTTCCTCAGCCGCGCGTGGAACTCCGGGTCGCGTGGTCCCGGCGGGCGCAACACCTCCAGGCCGGTGTCCAGTGCGACCCGGGCGACCGGACTGGGCGTCAGGGCGCGGCCGCGACCGGCCGGTGCGTCGGGACGGGTGAGCACGCCGAGCACCTCGTGCGGGGAGTCCAGCAGTGCGTGCAGCGACGGCACCGCCACCTCGGGCGTGCCCGCGAACAGCACTCTCATCTCAGGTGGCGCGTCCGGCGGTGGCATGCGGCGAGATCCGCACCCGGGGCGCGTCCTCGCCGTTCCACTGCGCCTCGCGGATCGCCCGCAAGGCCTGCTTGCGGGTCTCGTCGTCGAGCCGGTCGATGAACAGGATGCCGTCCAGGTGGTCGGTCTCGTGTTGCACGCAGCGGGCCAGCAGGTGCGAGCCGACCAGGGTGATCGGTTCGCCGTACATGTTCTGGCCGGTGGCCACCACGCTCAGCGCCCTGGTGGTCGGGAAGCTGAGACCGGGCAGCGACAGGCAGCCCTCGCCGCCATCCTGCTGCTCCTCGGAGAGCTCCAATGCCGGGTTGACCACGTGCCCGAGTTCGCCGTCCACCCAATAGGTGAACACCCGCAGGCTCACCCCGAGCTGCGGCGCGGCCAGCCCGGCGCCCGGGGCCTCCTGCATGGTGTCGGTGAGGTCTGCGACGAGCTGACGAAGTTCGGTGTCGAACTCGGTCACCGCTGCCGCCGGGCTGCGCAGCACCGGGTCGCCGAACAAGCGGATGGGTTGGATCGCCACGCGCGACATCGCTCCTGATCGAGAGGTATTTGGCGGGCAGTCTAGGCGGGTGGGCGTGCGTGCGGCAGGTGACGAGGCGTCAGCCGATCTCGACCGGGTCGATCTGGATGCGTACCGCGGCGCCGGACTTGCGGGCGCTGCGCACCCCGGCGGCGCCGTGCAGGGCGGCGGACAGCGCCATGCCCTGACTACGGGGCACCCGCAGTACCGCACGGAAGGTCGGGGACGCCGTACCGGGCACCGCCACCGGGCCGAGGATCTCGGTATTCGTGGGCAGTGCGGCCAGCGTGAGCATCTCCTGGACCGTGTCGGACGATCCGGTGAGCGTGGCCAGCCGGACGGCGGGCGGAAAACCGGCCGCAGTGCGGTCGTCGATCTCCCGGGTGGCGAAGCCGAACGGATCCCAGCGCACCAGGGCCTGCGCGGCCCGGGTGTTGCCCTCGGCCATCAGCACCACCGTGCCGCCCGGACGCACCAGCGCGGCGGCGTTCAGCCAGCGCCGCAGCGTTTCCTCGGCCGCGCGTAGGTCGGCACGGCCGAGCATCAGGTTGCCGTCCAGCAACAGCGCTGCCGCGTAGCCGCCGGCCACCGTGGGCTCCGCGCCCGGGGTGGCCACGACCAGTGCGCTCCCGGCCGGGATCTCGTCCGGACCGTTGCCCGTGAAGAGGGCTCCCTCGCTGACGCTTGGGGGGCCGACCATGCGCACCGGGGTACCAAGAAAGGCACGGCCCAATTCCTCCGCGGTGCGCGCGGCGCCGATGACCAGGGCGCGAAATGCGGTGCCGGTGCACTCCGGGCAGGTCCAGCCCTCCGCGCCCCGTCCGCACCACCCGCAGCGGGCCCCGGATTCCGACGAGCCCAGTCCCAGTGGGCCCTGACAGGTGGTGCACCGGGCCGGGGTCCGGCAGCGGACGCAGGCGACCACCGGCAGGTAGCCGCGGCGGGGCACCTGAATCAGCACCGGACCCTCGGCCAGCCCCGCCCGTGCCGCCTGCCAGGCCTCGCTGGGCAGCCGGGCCGCGCGGGCCGCGGGGTCCCGGGCCAATTCGGTGTCGCTGCCCGCGACGCGCACCCTTGGGGTGCGGGCGCGTAGCGCGTCGCGATGGGGGGTGAGCATGCGGGCCCAGCCGCTCTGCACCAGCCCGACGGCCTCGGCGGTGACCGCGTGCCCGCCGAACAGGGCGGCCGCGTCGCCGTGGTGGGCCCGCATGCACAGCACCTCACGCACGTGCGGGTAGGGCGCGCGGGGCTCGGCGTGCAAGTCGTCGCCGTCGTCCCAACATGCCACCAACCCGAGGTCGGCGACGGGGGCGAACATGGCTGCCCGGGTACCGATGACCACGCGGATTTGGCCGCGGCGCACCGCCAACCAGCGTTTGTACCGCTCGGCCGGGCCGAGATCCGCGGTCAGCGCGACGTGCCGGCCGGGTCCGAGCACTGCGTCCAGGGCCGCGCCCAGCGGGCGCAATTCGCGAGCGTCCGGGACGACGACCAGCGCGCCGCGGCCGGCCGCCGCGGTGGTGGCCACGGCAGCGGCGATCGGCGGGTACCAGTCGGTGCCCGGCATCGCCGCCCACACCGCGCGCGGGGAACGCCGCTCGGCCAGGGCCGAGATGAAGGTCGCACCAGGTTCGTAGTCGGCCCAGCGCTGCGCCCACGCCTCGTCCATGGCCGGGAGCGCCGGGGCGGGTGGCACCTCGGCCTGTTCGGTGCGGGCATGCCGCGGTGGGATGGCCAGCCGCAGCACATCGGCCGGCGTGCCCGCCCAGCGCGCGGCGACCTCGCGAGCCAGCGCCAGCACCTCGGGGGTCAACACCGGCTCGGGTGAGATGAC
>DASXPS010000075.1 GCA_036493475.1 Sporichthyaceae bacterium
GGTCGGTAGGTCGACGTTATAGATGGCCCGATAGAAGGCCCTCCCGCGCGGACTGGTGATGGTGTCGATGCGTCCCGGGGTGTCCATCCGCAGCGAGGAGAAGAACCGCGACATCGGCGCGTACGGGTTCATCAGCCGGAACTGGCCGGTCGGCCCGGGTGCGGCCACCGCGACGCTGGCGTTCCGGAACTCCGGGTGGTCGGTGACCGCGCGGGTGAAGTTGGCCTCGGTGTCGGTGACCAGTTTGGTGGCGTAGGTCGGTCGACCCATGATCTGGCCGACCGCGTTGATCTCCTCCTGCCAGGAGGAGAAGTAGTCGCGCAGGTCGGCGGAGACCCCGGTGACGGTTGGCGCGATCGCGGACAGCTTCAGGTAGTCGTCCTGGGTCAAACCGGAGTACAACGCGGTGATCAGGTCCGGGTGCAGGTTCTTGATGTCGTCGAGGTTGTAGACCTCTTTCCACACCGGGGTGGCCGAGGCCTGCGGATACTCACTGGGCAGGATCGGGCCGTCGGTGCCCACCGTGATCTTGCCGTTCTTCGGGTCCCGCACGTCGGCGATGATCACCTGGTACTGGCCGTTGCGCGCCTCGTCGGACAGCCACGGCTCCTTGGTCCACGGGTCCGCCGCGCCGAAGTAGTTGCGAATGGTCAGCGGCTTGATGCCCATGGACAGGAAGTCCTCCTGGTCCCGGAAACCGAGCGCGACGATCCGCTTGGGCTCGTTCTCGATCTTGGTGACGCCCCACTCGTGCTTGACATAGGCCGGGTAGGAGCCCGGCTCCACCGGGTGCGCGTCGATGGCCGGGGCCGCGCTCGGCGTGGCCGCCCCCTTCGGCGCCGCCGCCGCATTGGCCCCGCACCCGGCGAGCACCCCGACCACCGCGACGGCCGCCACGACGCGCGTGGTGCGGCGGAACCTGTCGGAGAGCCAATGACGGGTCATGGGTGAACGGCGTCCCTTCACGCTCGCGGGGCGCGCAGCAGCCACCCCACCGAATCACAGTGTCCGATGGAGTGGATCAGTTGGGGGACCAACACAGGCATCGCGACAAACCCGTGACTCATTCACACCCGGGGCATTACCAGTTTAACAGGACCGGCTTCACAGCCCCGGCGTGCGGTCCAAATCGGGCTCCAGGTAGATCACCCGCGCGGCCGGTTCGGCGGTGCGCACCCGCACCTCGGCGGAGTCGATGGCGGCGGCCACCGCCGCGGCCGTCTCGTCGTGGCGCACCGCGATCTTGGCCGCAACCAGCAGTTCGTCCGGACCCAGGTGCAGTGTGCGCAGGTGGATCACCCGCTCCACCGCCGGCTCGGCCTCCAGTGCCTCGGTGATCCGCCGCACCGAGGCAGGCGTGGCCGACTCACCCAGCAGCAGGCTCTTGGTCTCCACCGACAGGATCACCGCCACCGCGGCCAGCAGCACGCCAATGGCCAGGGTGCCCCCGCCGTCCCAGCGGCCGTTGTCAGTGGCCAGCGTCATGCCGACGCCGAACAGTGCAAGGAGCAGACCGATCAGCGCGGCCAGGTCCTCCAGCAGCACCACCGGGAGTTCCGGGGCCTTCGCGTGCCGGACATAGGCCACCCAGCCGGTGTTGCCGCGCGCGTGGTTGGCCTCCTGGATCGCGGTGCGGAAGGAGAAGGACTCCAGCATGGTCGCGGTGCCGAGCACGACCAGCGGCACCCACTTCCAGTCGTCGATGGCCTCCGGGTGGCGAAGCTTGTGCACACCCTCGTAGATGGCGAACACGCCACCGACGGTGAACAGCACGATGGAGACCAGGAACGCGTAGATGTAGCGCTCCCGGCCGAAGCCGAAGGGATGTTCTGGGGTGGCGCTGCGTTTTGCGCGCTTCCCACCGATCAGCAGCAACGCCTGATTGCCGGAGTCGGCGAGTGAATGGATGGACTCGGCCAACATCGAGGAGGAGCGGGTGAGCACGAAGGCCACGAACTTGGTGGCCGCAATGCCCAGATTGGCCGCCAGCGCGGCCACCACGGCGCGGTTGCCGCCGCCGGCACTCACGGAACAGTCACATTGGTTCGCTCGCTCCGCTCGTTCACGGGGCGGAGCGCGCCTCATGAATCAGCAGCACCGGAATGCCGTCACGGATCGGGTAGGCCAACCCACACTCTCCGGTGCACACCAGTTCCGACGCGGGTTCGTCGTGCCGCAGCGACGCGCGGCAATTCGGGCAGGCCAGAATCGCCAGCAGTTCGAGGTCCACGGGCTACAGCCTGCCGTATGACCGAATCTGAGCCAGCACCTCGTCGCGTAGCGCACCCATCGCGGCGGAATCCGCCGCCTCGGCGTTCAGCCGCAGCAGGGGTTCGGTGTTGGACGGGCGCACGTTGAACCACGATCCGTCGGGCAGCGAGACGGTCAGCCCGTCGAGGTCGTCGAGGACCGCGCCGTCCCGGCTCCAGCCCTCCCGCAACGCGACCAGCGCCGCGACGGGGTCGGCCACGGTGCTGTTGATCTCCCCGGAGGCCACATAGCGCTCGTAGTCGGCCATTATCGACGAGCAGGTGGTGCCCGCCGGGGTGGCGCCGAGTGCGGCCAGCACGTGCAGTGCGGCCAACATGCCGGAGTCGGCGAACCAGAAGTCGCGGAAGTAGTAGTGGCCGGAGTGCTCGCCACCGAACACCGCATCCTGTTCGGCCATCACCTTCTTGATGAACGAGTGCCCGACCCGGGTGCGCACCGGTCGGCCGCCGTGCTCGGCGATCAGTTCCGGCAGTGCGCGGGAGGTGATCAGGTTGTGCACCACCGCGCTGCCCGGTCGGCGCGCAAGTTCGCGCACCGCGATCAGCCCGGACACCGCGGACGGGGACACTGCTGCGCCGGTCTCGTCCACCACGAAGCAGCGGTCCGCGTCGCCGTCGAAGGCCAGCCCGAGGTCGGCGCGTTCGGCGACCACCGTGTCGGCCAGGTCGGCGAGATTGGCCGCGTCGATCGGGTTCGCCTCGTGGTTGGGGAAGGTGCCGTCCAACTCGAAGTACAGCGGCAGAATCGCGATCGGCAACCCGGCGAACACTGTGGGCACCACGTGTCCGGCCATGCCGTTGCCCGCGTCCACCGCGACCCGCAACGGCCGCCCCGCCGCCACATCCACCAGGCTGCGCAGGTGGTTGGCGTAGTCGGGTAACACGTCCAGGCGCAGAAGCTTGCCGGGTACCCCGGCCACCGCGCCGGAGTTCTCCGCGACGATTTGGGTCAGCCGCCCGAGCCCGGTGTCCCGCCCGATCGGCACGGCACCGGGCCGACACAGCTTGATGCCGTTCCATTGGGCCGGGTTGTGGCTGGCGGTGAACATCGCGCCCGGCGCGTCCAGCGCCCCGCTGGCGTAATAGACCGCGTCGGTACTGGCCAATCCGATGTCCACCACGTCCAGGCCGAGGGAGGTGATGCCGGCGGCGAAGGCACCCGCCAGTTGCGGAGAGCTGTCCCGCATGTCCCGGCCCACCACGATGCGGCCGGACGCGGTGCCCTCCTCCAGGCAGAGCCGGGCGAACGCCGCCCCCAGCGCCCCTGCCACCGTGTCGTCCCACTGCTCGGGCACCAGGCCACGGATGTCGTAGGCCTTGACGATTTGGGCCAGGTCAGCGCGCACCAGCGGACCTTACCGAGCTATCGGAACTTCATGTGCTGACGCGACGTCAGTCGACGGGGGTGCGCACCATTCGCAGGTGGGCGCGGCGCGCGCCGGTCAGCGCGGGCTCGTCGGACTCCTCCGGGCGGGCCCGGGCCGCCTCGCGGACCGCGTCGGCCAACGCCTCCAGGTCGTCCACCGAGGGCCCCGGCTCGGCGCTGTTCGGGGCCAACCGCAGCACCTCCCATCCACGTGGCGCGGTCAGTCGCTCGGCGTGCTCAGCGCACAGGTCGTAGCAGTGCGGCTCGGCGTAGGTCGCCAACGGGCCCAGCACAGCGGTGGAATCCCGGTAGACATAGGTCAACGTCGCCACCGCCGGTCGGGTGCAAGCGTTGCGCGAACAGCGCCGGGATTGGATCACGCGGGCCGCCGGGATGCACTGGGACGCGGACTGTGGGTCACGGTCGGGACGCTACTCCCACCAGCCTCTCGCGCCCCGCATTCGCCACGCACCCTCGTCCCTGTGTCGCGTTGCGGTGTTCCGACCCCTACTGACGCGTACTCTCGCGGGGTGCGCAGGCGCCGCTTCCGTCGCGACCCCGAACCCCCGCAACCGGCCGAGGTCGCTTCGCAGGCGGCGCCAAATCCCCGACCGACCAGCGCGGCGAGCCTCGCCCGGACCGTCCGTCGGCGCCGGGATCGGCGCTCCCGTGGACTGCGCGGACCGCTGGCCCCGGCGGAATCCCCGCTGACCCGCTCCCGGGCCGAGACGTTCGCCGATCTGGTGCTCGACGCGGTGGAACGGCTGGAACGGCGCTGGCGCCGGGAACTGCAGGAGGTGGAGTTCGCGGTCGAGGACGTGCCGCCCGCGGATAGCGCCACGGACAGCCCGGTGCCGCTGGGTCGGTTGTATCGCGGCGGCGCGGGCCAGGACGCGCGCATCGTGCTCTACCGCCGTCCGATCGAGGCGCGGGCCGCGGGGCGCGCGGACCTGGCCGCGCTGGTGCACGACCTGTTGGTGGAGCAGGTGGCCGACCTGATCGGCGTAGAGCCGGATACCGTCGACCCCGACTACGGCCTGGACTGACGCTCCGTCAGGATCAGCGGCTGCGTCGTCCGGCGGTGATCGCGGTGACGTCGGGCACGGCCTGCGGGGTGCGCACCGCCACCCGGCTGGGCACCAGCGCGGGCAGACTCAGCCCGGTGCCCACCCGCAGCAGCACGGCGCCGTACGCAGTGCCGGTGACCGGTACCACCACCACGCTGTAGCCGGTCACCCCCTTCGGGCCGGGATCGACCACCAGGGTGCGGTTGGCCGGGATGCTCACCGTGATCGAGTGCGGGGTGGCGGCGTTGGTGTAGACGTCCACCCGCACCGTGACCGGGCCGTCCGGCGCGGCGAGCAGCAACCGGGTCGACCCGGCCTTGCCCCCGCGGGCATCGGGCACCGCGGCCGGGGTCGTCAATGCCGCCGCGGCGGTGGACCAGGCTAGGTCGGACGCCTTGCGCGCGACCCCCACCGAACGCACTGCGGCCACCAACGGCTGATCGGAGGTGAGCACCGCGGTGTACGCCCCGGTCGGGTCCACCTTGGACAGGTCGTACTCGCCGACCTGACCCGCGTGCACCTCCAGGGTGTCCGCGCCGACCGGCGCGAAGTCGTTGTCCCGACCGAGCAGTCGCACGTGCACGATCCCATCGGTGTCGCCCGGCACGAGGACCTCGAGCTTGCGGTCCGTGACGTGGTCGGGCAGGCCGGCAATGACCACCCGGCGGGTGGGTCGGGGGGCCGGCGCCATCCAGTCGCTGCCGTGCACATCGATACCCGGCGCGTCGGTGTCGTGCAGCGCCGCAGCCACCTGACCCCGGGTCAGGATTACCTGCACAGCGAGCCGTTGGTGCCCGGCGCTCATCCCCTCCAGCGGCAGGGACACCGCGCCGTTCGGGGGCACCGCGATGTCGGTGGAGTTCGGCACGTCGATCTTGCCCTGCTGGTCCCAGAAGCGCAGGTCCACCGAGGCGGCCGCGGCGTCCGGGTTGGCCAGCACCAACCGGTCATTGCGCCCGGCCGCGGTGGATGCCCCGACGAACCACGCGCTGGAGGCGGGTGCGGTGCAGGCCGCGGTGGACAGGCCCTGGCCGGGGCCGGCGGTGCTGACCTCGACCAACTCCCCGGCCAAACCCGGCGCCAGTCCCTCCGCGCCCCGGATCACCGTTGCGGCGGCGGTCGAGGTGGTGACGTCCACCCGGGAGGTGCCCGCCTTGCTCACCTTGATCCGCGGCACGGCGGTCCCGCCGACCTCGGACACCACGGCGCTGCCCGATCGCGGCGCGTCCTCGCCCGGCGGACGGGCGGACAGGGTGACGGTGGCCGCGGTGCCCGCGCCGCGCAGCGCCGGCGCCGGGCAGACCAGTTCCGCGGCCCGCACCTGGTCGGTGACCGCGCGCACCTTCGTCGCCCCACCACCGATCAACTGCACCAGCACCGCGGCCACCACCAGGACCAACACGACCACGGCGGTGAGCAGCGGGCCCGGTGAGCCGGGCACCCGGGCCATCGGCGTCGCGGCGGGCCGCCGTGCCCGCGCGCCGTGCCGGCCGGGCGGATGGGTCATTGGTTCACCCCGACCAAATCGTCACCATGCGCGTGCCGACGCGCGCCCGGCAGCACCGGCGGCGGTTCCTCCTCATCACCGGGCCGGCGATTGGCGCCGGGCAGCGCGAGCACGATCAACACCAGCAGTGCCACGCCCTGCAGGGCCGTCCACAGGGCGCGCAGTCGATCCACGTGACTGATCGTCAGCTGCCCACCGGATGCGGGCAACGTCCAGCCCTGCGCCCAGCCGTCGCGCACCACCTTGGGCAGCGAGTGCCCGTTGAGTTTCGCGTGCCAGTGTCCGTCCGCGGGTTCGGCCAGGGCCAGCACCCGACCCGGCGCACCCGGCGGCACGGTGGCGCGCACCCCGACCGCGTCGGAGGGCAGCGCCACCGGGATGGGTCCGAGCACGCTCACCCGGGCCGTCGGCGCGGACACCCGCCACAGTCCGTCGCCCTCCGGCGCACTGACCCGTTCCAGGCCCGGCACCGCGTCCAGCGCGGCGGCCACGCCCTCCGGGACCGGGCCACGGACCAACACGTAGCGGACCGCGAAATCGGCCAGCCGCTGGGCCTGCGCGTCACCACGATCGGAGACCAGGTCGCCGACCAACGCGCGCAACGACCGGTAGGCGGCCCGCGGCACGGACAGGTCCGCAGCGCCGAATTCCGGGGACCCCCCGCGGACCAACACGTAGGCCAACGCGGCGGGCACCTCACCGGCGGGCACCGCCCCGACCAGGTCCGAGCGCGCCGGACGCAGCACCAGCGTGCGCGGCCGGTCGGCGGTGTCCGCCTCCGCGGCCACGTGCGCGGGCACCAGGGACGCGTCCGCGCGGTGCAGCGGGCCCTGCGCACCGCGCACGGTCCAGGCGCCGGCGCCGACCAGCGGAGCGAGCAGGGCCAGCACCGCCACCGCGCCGAGCACCGGTTGCACCACACCGAAGTCGCGCGCGGACAACCGTTCGGGTAGATCCCCGCAGCCGACCACCGCGGCGATCAGCGCGCCCAATCCGGCCAGCGCGAGCGCCACCCCGGGCCAGGCCGCCGCGGGCTGCCCACCGGCCGGCGCAGTCACCGTGATCCGGGAAATCACCAGCGCGACCAGGTAACCCAGTCCCGCCATCGTCCAACCGGCCACCGGAATCGTGGTGCGCCGGCCCAGTGCCAACCCGGTCAGGCCCGCCAGCACGATGCCCACGCCCAACCAACCCGGTCCGGTGCCCGGGCCACCGGGATTGAGCAGCAGCACGTGCCAGGTACCCAGGGCGTGCACGGACAGGCCCGGGCCGGTGGGTCCGGGCTCGGTCAGGAACCGCGTCGGGTGCCGCAGCAGGTGCCCGGACCAGGGCAGCAGCAGCACCATCGGGGCGCCGAGCGCGATCAGCAGACGGGTACGCAACTCGGCGTCGGCCATGCGGCCTGCGGCCACGGCGAGTGCGCCGATCAACGCGAGCAACCAGATCAGCGGGGTGAACGCGGTGAGCAGGGCCAGCACGAGAGCGCCGGCCCAAGCGGCGCGGTCGGTGCTGGGGCGCCGCTTGCTGCCGACCACCGCGACCGCCATGCGCAGCGCCACCGGCAGCAGCACCACGGTCACCACGGTGCCCAGTCGGCCCGCGGCGACCGCACCGGTCAGCACCGGGCTGAGCGCGTAGGCCACTGACGCCCACACCCGCAGCGCACGGGTGGTGGGCACCGCGGCCGAGGCCAGGTACGCGAACAGCCCGGCCAGGGGCACCGCGGCCAGCAGCATCAGGCCGATTACGAAGCCGACGTGCCCGAGTGCGAGGGTGCCCGCCAGGGCGGTCACGGCCAGGTAGGGCGGCGCGCCCGACGGGCTGCCCAGACCGGACGGGTGCCAGGACTCCCGATAGGTCGACCACACCTCGCCGACCCCGCCGGGCGTGGGCAACAGCGCCCCGCCCAGCAACCGTCCGCCGCCGAGCAGGTTGCGTTCGGCGAGCAGCGCGAGCAACGCCAACCCGAGCACCAGCAGGGCCCCCGGCGAGCGTGCCATCCGCCGCAGCAGCACCCCGCCGGCCCCCAGGTCCAGGTCGTCCACCTCGGCCGCGGCCGAGCCGACCTCGGCGGAGCGGTGCCGGCCGATCGCCTCGCGATCCACCCGCCGGCCACCCACGGTGTGGGCCAACGCGTCAAGGGCCAGGCCGAGCTGGCGGCCCGGCCTGGGAAACAGCCGGCGCAAGGTGCCCGGGCGGACGACGTGCGCGGTTCGGCGCGCCCGGCGCATCCGCAGGATGGCGCGCGGACGGACCAACACGGTGCCCACGGCCCGCACCTCGTCCAACGCGTTGCGCGGGACCTTGGCCACCAGGTAGCCGAGCGCCCGCCCGGCGCTGCCGAACAGCAGTCGCGGCAGGGCCAACAGGAACGAGCGAGTGGCCAGGTTGGCCAGCAACACACGCATCGCGCCCGCGCGGTCCAGGTGGTGCACCCGGCCCGACCCGGCGTCCACGGCACGCCGCTCGGTCGCGGCCGCCTCGGCGTGGAAGACCATCGCGGACGGGACCACCGCGACCCGGTGGCCGGCCAGCCACGCCCGCCAGCACAGGTCCACGTCGTCGCGCATCAACGGCAGGTGCGGGTCGAAGCCGCTGAGCTCCCGCCACACGTCGCGGCGCACCAACATGCCCGCGCTGGACACCCCGAGGGTCTCGCGCCGCTGGTCGTGTTGGCCCTGGTCCTCCTCGCCGCGTTCCAGGCCGGTCTCCCGTCGGCCACCGGCGTCGATGGTGACGCCGACCTCGAGCAACACCCGGCGGTCATACCAACCCAAGATCTTGGGCCCGACGATGCCCAACCGCGGCTCGGCCTCGACGGCAGCCAGCAACTGCGCCAGCGCATCGGGGTCCGGCTCACTGTCGTCGTGCAGCAACCAGATCCAGCCGGTGGCCTCCGACGGGGGCTGCTCGACGGTGTCCGCATGCGCGAGCGCCGCCTTGACCGCGGCGCCGTAGCCGGCGGTGCGGGCCAGCGAGACGATCTCCAGCTCCGGGCGCCAGGTGCGAATCAGGTCCCGGCCGCCATCCGCGCTGGCGGTGTCGGCCACCACGACCAGGTCCGGCGGCCGGGTCTGGGCGTCCAGCCCGTCCAACACCCGGGGCAGCCACCGCTCACCGTCGTGGGTGACCAGGACGGTGGTGACGTGATGGCGGATGGGCTCGCCGGGTTGGGACATGCGCGGGTTCCGTCAGCGGTTGTCGAGTCGCCGATCGCGCCGCGGATGATCAGCGCTCGCGCCACAGTAAGCCAACCGCGGGGGTCGACCGGTGTGCTGCGGCGAACCCGTGACCGCAGCACAGACGCAGATCGGACAGCGCGTCACCTACCGGACGCGCCACGACACCCGAACGGGTCAGACGGCCCGCTTCTTCAGCCGACGCCGCTCGCGCTCCGACAGCCCGCCCCAGATCCCGAAGCGCTCGTCGTGGCCCAGGGCATACTCCAGGCAGTCGTCACGGACCGAGCACGAGAGGCAAACCTTCTTCGCCTCCCGCGTCGATCCCCCCTTTTCGGGGAAAAAAGCCTCCGGGTCCGTCTCGGCGCATAATGCCTGGTCCTGCCAGGTGGATTCCCGCTCGACGCCTCCGAGCAAGGGGAGCAACACCTCTCCCATTTGCCGGCCTCCTTGACTCTGATCATTTGTGCCGCCTGTGGCGGCTGTGCCCCGTGTGGTGAGGGCCGGGACCCTCGGTGTCGCAGCTACTTGGACGAACCATGACTAAACGACACAAGTGAAATTACACTCACGCAAATACCCTCACGTCAACCCACGGGGTGCTAGTCGTGCCGCGACACGCCGCAAATCGGACAATGTGCGGCAACCCCGGGAGCGCGTGCGGGCGGGCCGCTTGCGACGATGCGTGCCATGCAGGTGGTGGCGCTGGCCGGGGGCATCGGCGGTGCGCGCTTCCTGCGCGGGCTGCTCTGCCACCTGAAGACCGCGGCGATCGAGGCCGACGTGACCGTCATCGGCAACACCGCGGACGACATCGTGCTGCACGGTCTGCACGTCTCCCCCGACCTGGACACCGTCATGTACACCCTCGGTGGCGGCATCAACGCCGAGCAGGGCTGGGGCCGGGCCGACGAGACCCGGGCGGTGCAACAGGAACTGGCCGCGTACGGCGAGGGCCCGGAATGGTTCGCGTTGGGCGACCGGGACATCGCCACCCACCTGGTGCGCACCCGGTTGCTCAGCGAGGGCGCGACGCTGTCCGAGGCCACCGCGACGTTGTGCGAGCGGTGGCGACCCGGCGTGCGGTTGCTGCCGATGAGTGACGACCCGGTGGCCACCCACGTGACCATCGCCGACGCCGCGACGTCGGGCGGCACCCGGACCGTGCACTTTCAGGAGTATTGGGTACGCCTGCACGCGCCCGACGCGTTGGCGGTGACGCCGGTGGGGGCGGAAAAGGCCACACCCGCGCCGGGGGTGGTGGAGGCGATCGCCGCGGCCGACGTGGTGCTGCTGCCGCCGTCCAACCCGGTGGTGAGCATCGGCACGATCCTGGCGGTGCCCGGCATCGCGGAGGCGTTGGCGGCCACCGCGGCGCCGGTGGTCGGGCTGTCCCCGATCGTCGGTGGGGCGCCGGTGCGCGGCATGGCGGACAAGATGCTGGCCGCGATCGGGGTGCCCACCTCCGCGGCCGCGGTGGCGCTGCACTACGGCGCGCGCTCGGCCGCTGGGGTGCTGGACGGCTGGCTGGTCGACTCCGCTGACGCTGCGTCAGTTGCGACAGTGGAGGCGGCCGGCATCCGCTGCCGCGCCGTCCCCCTGTTGATGCGCGACCTCTCCGCCAGCGCGACGATGGCCGCCGAGACGCTGGCGCTGGCCACGATCGTGGCGGGCCGGTGAACCTGCCCGCGCCCGTCGCGCTGACGCTGCTGCCGGTCACCGGCATCGGCGAGGTCACCGACGGGGACGAGCTCGCCCAGCTGATCGTGCGTCAGTTCCCTGCCCTGCAGGACGGTGACGTGCTGGTGGTGTCCAGCAAGATCGTGTCCAAGGCCGAGGGTCGCAGCGTGCAGGCACCGGACCGGGAGGACGCAATCACCGCGGAGACCGTCCGAGTGGTGGCTCGGCGGCGGGACACCCGCATCGTGGCGACCCGGCACGGCCTGGTGCTGGCCGCCGCCGGCGTGGACGCCAGCAACGTCGAACCGGGCACAGTACTGCTGCTCCCCGAGGACCCGGACGCCTCCGCCCGGACGCTGCGCGCCGGCGTGCGGGACCGACTCGGCGTGAACGTCGCGGTGGTGATCACCGACTCGCTGGGCCGGCCGTGGCGGCAGGGCGTGGTGGACATCGCCATCGGCGTCGCAGGCCTGGAGCCGGCCCACGATCTGCGTGGCGGCAAGGACGACTACGGGAACCTGCTCGAGGTCACCGTGGTGGCCGTCGCCGACGAGATCGCCGCGGCCGCCGAGTTGGTGAAGACCAAGCTCGGCGCGGTCCCGGTGGTGGTGGTTCGCGGACTGGGCGCCTGGCTGACCGCGTCCGACGGGCCGGGCGCGCGGGCGCTGATCCGGCCTGCCGAGGACGACATGTTCTCCCTGGGCACGGCCGAGGCGATGCGGGCCGCGGTGACCGCGCGGCGCACCGTGCGCGAGTTCACCGACGGGGAGGTGGACCCGGCCGCCGTGGACCGGGCGATCGCCGCCGCGCTGACCGCGCCGGCGCCGCACCACAGCACCCCGTTCCGCTTCCGGGTGCTCGCCGAGGCCGCCAAGCACACCTTCCTCGACGCACTGCGCGACACCTGGATCGCCGACCTGCGCGGCGACGGCTTCACCTCCGAGCAGATCACCCGCCGACTGCGCCGCGGCGACGTGCTGCGCCGCGCCCCCCTCGTCATCGTCCCCTGCGTCACCGCCGAGGCCTGGCACACCTACCCCGACCCCGACCGCAACGCGTCGGAACGCGACATGTTTCTCACCGCCGGCGGCGGCGCAGTGCAGAGCCTGCTCATTGCGCTGTCCGCCGAGGGTCTCGGCTCCTGCTGGGTCTCCTCCACCCTGTTCTGCGTCGCGGAAACCCGCACCGCCCTGAACCTCCCCGCCGACTGGCACCCCCTCGGCGCCGTCGCGGTCGGCGTCCCCGCCGGTGATCCCCGCCCCCGTCCCGACCTCGACCTCGATCGTTTCCGGACGTGGCGCTGGTAACAGCTGACGTCATCCGCCTGAGCCACCAAATCGGGCGCCACCGTGGTCAAGGGGGATGACGTCAGCTACTAGTGGGACCGGTGGTTCTGGATGGTGAGGCGGGGGGCGCGGCGGGGGGCGGGGCCGGCGCAGAGTTCGATCAGGGCGGTGACGCGGTAGCGGTGGCCGGCGTAGGGGGCGAGCAGCTCGAGCATGCCGGCGTCGTCGACGCGTTCGCCGGCCAGCGCCCAGCCCACCGTGGCGGGCAGGTGGAAGTCGCCGACGGAGACGGCGTCGGGGTCGCCGAAGGAACGCTGGCGGATCTCGGCCGAGGTCCACACCCCGATACCGGGCAGGGCGCGCAAGCGTTGGTCGGCCACTGACGAGCCCATCGTCAGGGTCCCTTCGAGTCGTCCGGCGTGCTTCATCGCGGTGACGATGGCCCGCGAGCGTGCCGGTTCGACGCCCGCGCGATGCCAGGCCCAGGACGGCACCAGCGCCCAGGTCGCCGGGTCCGGCGGGACCAGCAGCGCCCGCCCGGCGACCGGGCCCGGGGCCGGTGCTCCGTATCGACGCATCAACTCTCGATAGGAGGCGCGGGCCTGCCTGCCGGTCGTTTTCTGCTCCAGCACACACGGCACCAGCACGTCGATCAGTTGGCCCGCGCGGGTCAGCCGGAAGCCGGGATAGCGGGCCACCGCCTCGCGCAGTATCGGGTGAGCCGGTTGGAAGTTGTCCGGGTCGTCCGCCGCCCCGCACAGGGCCGGCAGCTGCTCCAGCAACCACGCGGCGCCCGGTCCCCAGGCCTGGCCGAGCACCTCCCCCGCGGCGGGAGCCGCGCTGATCCGCAGGGTCCCCGGACCGTTCGGGGTGCGCGCCGCCCGCCAGATCGCGCCCGCCTCGTCCATGCGGAAGGTGGGGTCACCGGTGCCGCGACGCAGCGGCGCCAGCGTACGAAAGAGGTCCACCGGGCGGCCGGGTGACCAGCGACGCGACAGACCGTCAGACACGCCGGAAAGTCTCCCGCACTCCGCTGGGTGCGAGCCGGCCTCCGTAGACTCCGGCCCGGACCGCCCACCACGACAGGAGCAGACGCAGCGTGGCGAACAAGCCGAAGAAGTCCGGCTCGAGCGCCGGCGTGGACCGGCGTGCCCGCGTCGAGGAGCTCAAGCGCCAACAGCAGGCCCAGGAGCGGAAGAAGACGCTGCTGCTGGCCGCGATCGGTATCGGGGTGGCGGCGGTGCTGATCGTCCCGTCCAGCCTGGTACTGATGCACCGCAACCATCAGAAGCACCGCGACCCGGCCACCGTGGGGGCCACCGCGGCCGCGGCCCAGTGCGACGCGGTGAAGATCGATCCGGCGACCGGTGGTCAGGACCACGTGGACGCCCAGACCCACGTTGACTACGCGACCATCCCGCCCAGCTCCGGTCGGCACTTCCAGTACCCGGCCGACGTCAACGAGCGCGGTTACTACACCACCAAGGACACCCCGACCGTCGAGCAGTTGGTGCACAACCTCGAGCACGGCTACACGATCGTCTGGTACGACCCGAAGATCGCGACGGAAGAACTGAACGTGCTCAAGGACATCGGCGGGCTGCTGCGGAACAACTCGGCGTTCCGCAAGATCATCGTGGCGCCGTGGGACCTCACCCGCGGGGCATTCCCGGCAGACCGCCCGATCGCCATGTCGCACTGGGGCGGTCCGAGCGACCCGACCAAGCCGACCTCCCCGGAGAACGGCTACCGGGAGTTCTGTGGCGAGGCCTCGGGTGGCGCGATCGTGCAGTTCATGAAGGACCACCCGGCCACCGACACCCCGGAGCCGAACACCCCGTGAGCCGGATCGAGCGCGCGGTGCTGGTCATCTCGGTGATCGTCGGCCTGGTCGCGATCGGCGTGATCATCCACAAGCACACCGGCGGCGCGAAGACCGGCAAGAACGACCCCACGTTCAAGACGCTGGCGGCCGTCGGCGACACGCCTTTCCTCTCGGGTTGTGCCGCGGTCCCCGCGTCCAACGATCCGGTGCCGGACCAGGACCGGGACATCGTGCTGCGCCCGGACCAGAAGGTCGACTACAAGCTCGCGCCGCCCGACTTCGGGCCGTACGCGGCCGACCAGGTGCAGGTGAACGCCGACGGCTACTACACCGCGGACAATGCGCCGTCGGTGGAGTCGCTGATGGCCAACCTCAACGCCGGGTGGACGGTGCTCTGGTACGTCCCGAATCTGCTGGACCCGGGCCAGGTCAACAACATCAAGAAGGCAGCGCAGGTACTGCACTCCGATCCGCGGTACAGCCTGTTCGTTGCCGCGGCGTGGGACGAGAGCCGCGGAAAGTTCCCGTTGGGCACGCCCATCGCGTTGACCCGGTGGACGAAAACCTCGGCCGGCAATCTCGGGCACGTGGCCTACTGCCACGAGCCGTCCGGTGAGGCGTTCCGCGAGTTCATGGCGTTCTACGGTGCGCCGGCCATCCCGGGGATCGACGAGCAGTAGCGGCGCGCCGCCCCGGTGGCCGCCGAACCCGGTCCTACGGTGGACGGACATCGCACGCTGGTGGCGTGCGTTGCGTGGGAGGGGGCGGGTTGACCGAGCGCAGCACGCCGGGCGGCACTCTCGAGGAATCGCCGAGTGCGCGAATCCCGGCCCAGCAGCCGGACCGCCAGACGCGCATCGAGGCGTTGCGCGCGGCCAAACGCAAGTCCGACCGCCGCAGATCGCTGGCCGCGTTGTGCGTGTGCTTGCTCGGCGCGGGCGCCGTATTCGGCAAGTCCGGTTACAACTGGGTCGAGCACCAGTTGGACAACCCGCTGAAGCGATCCATCGCCGCGTTCGGCGTGCCGTTGGCCGCGGCCGGCTGCGGCTCGATCACCGCGGACCGGGCCGCGCCGGCCGGGCAGCACGTGGACGAGGGCACCCGGGTCAGCTACACGACCGTGCCGCCGACCTCCGGTAGGCACTACGACCGCCAGGTCTCCTTCGACGCCGAGCCGTTCTTCACCACCAAGGACAACCCGCCGGTGGAGAACCTGGTGCAGAACCTGGAACACGGCTACACGGTGCTCTGGTACGACTCGAACCTGCCCCGCAACTCCCAGGACCAGATCCAGGGCCTGGCCCGCAAACTGCGCGACGACGCGATCTACCAACTGTTCATCGCCACCCCGTGGGACCCCGCCTACGGCAACCTGCCGGCGGGCAAACCGATCGCGTTGTCGCACTGGAGCGGTCCGACCGGCGCGAACGGCCCGGCCTATGGGCATCGGCTGTTCTGCGGACAATTGTCGGGTCAGGCAGTGCGCGAGTTCATGGACAAGTTCCCGGCCACCGACGCACCGGAACGCAACATCAGGTAGACCTGCGTTCATGCGCAAGTTCGCCGTCACGGCGTTGGGTGGGTTGATCATCGCCGTCGGGGCGGCGCTGGTGGTGCTGCCCGGGCCGGGCGCCCTGGTCATCGTGCTGGGGCTGGCCGTGTTGGCCAAGGAATACCCGTGGGCCCGCCGCCGACTGGACGCCGTGCGCGGCCGGGTGGTCGCCGCCGCGGAGGCCTCGGTGGCCGGCCCGCTGCGGCTGTCCGCCTCGCTGCTGTCCGCACTGGCGGTGGTGGTCGGCGGGGTGATTTGGGGCATCGTCGACGAGCTGCCGCTGAGCAGTTGGTGGACGGCCGGCACGGTCATCGCCGGTGGCCTGCTCGCCCAGGGAACAGTGATCTGGGCGGCGTTGATCCGTCGACGGGATCAGCACGCCGCAACTGTCTGAGTCAGCGTCAGTTGTCTGCGGAGAAACGGATTACGCCGTCGGGGACGATCGCTCCGGTCCATACCCGGGCGCCGGTGATCAGTTCATTGTCAGCGCCGATCAGCGCATCGTCACCGACGACTACACCGGTAAGTCGGGTGCGCTCGCCCACCCGGGCACCCGCCCCCACCACGGTGTCGCGGACCTCCGCGCCGGCACCGACCCAGGCGCGGTCCAGCAGCACGCTGCCGGACACCACGGCGCCGGAGCCAACCACCGCACCGGCCCCGATTGTGCTGCCGCCGTCCAGCACCGCATCGGCGGCCACCAACGCGTCGGCGAGCACCAGCGCGGGCCCCGGCCGGCGCACGGCGGGCGAGGCGAGCACGCCGAGCACCAGATCCGCGCTGCCCCGGACGAACGCCGCCGGGGTGCCCAGGTCCAACCAGTAAGCGTTCTCCACGTACCCCGTGATCACCTCATCCGCGGCCAGCAGGCCCGGAAAGGTGTCGCGTTCCACGGACACCACCTGCCCGGCCGGGATCGCGTCGATCCGATCGCGGCGGAACAGGTAGCACCCGGCGTTGATCTGGTCGCTGACCGGGTTCGGCGTCTTCTCCAGGAACGCCTGCACCCGCCCGGCGCCATCGGTCGGCACGCTGCCGAAGGCCGACGGATCGGGAACCTGCACCAGGTGCAGGGTCACCGCGGCCTCGGTCGCCGCGTGGGTCTTGAGTTGAGCGCCGAGGTCGTGTCCGGACAGCACATCGCCGTTGAGCACGAACACCGGGTCCTGCGGTCCGGATTGCAGTCGGTCGGCCACATTGCGGATGCCCCCGCCGGTGCCCAACGGTTCGGTCTCGGTGACGTACTCCAGCTCCAGGCCCAGTGATAACCCATCACCGAAATACGCGGAGAACACCTCGGCCCGATACGAGGTGGCCAGCACCACCCGGCGCACCCCGGCCTCACACAGTCGCAGCAGTTGGTGGGTGAGCAGCGGCACCCCCGCGGCGGGCAGCATCGGCTTCGGGGTCCGGATGGTCAGCGGGCGCAACCGGCTGCCCTGGCCACCGACCAGCACGATGGCCTCGTCGGCGTTGACCCGAGGCATGCGCTCAGATCACTGCTTGGCCACCGCGCTGGCCGCGCGGTTGTAGGTCTCCAGGTGGATCTCGGCCGACGCTGCCCAGGTGAACAGCTGCGAGCGGGTGTGCGCGGCCTCGGAGAGGGACCGGCGACGATCGGGGTCGTCGAGCAGCCGGGTCAGGTTGCGCGCGATGCTGTCCGCCTCCGGCTCGGTGTAGGCGGCCGCCTGCCCGCCCACCTCGGGCGAGGAGAGTCGCCGGGCGATGAGCACCGCCCCGCCGCAGGCCATGGCCTCCAGCGTGGGGAAGCCGAAGCCCTCCGAGCGGCTGGGGAACACCATGATCGTCGCCCCGCCCATGAAGCCGGGCAGGTCCGCCGGGCGCAGGAAGCCGGGTCGGATCAACCTGAGGTGGCCGGGCACCGCGGCCACCGCGTCCCGGATCGCCGGGTCCCCGGTGGACGGGCCGGCCAGCACCAGCGCGGGTGGGTTGGGCCGCTCGGCGACCGCCGCCACCCAGCCGCGGATCAGTTCCGGGATGTTCTTGCGGCGGGACATCTCGCCGAGGGAGCCGACGTAGCTCTGCCCGTGCAGGCCGAGGCGACGGGCCACCCGTTCCCGCTCCAGGTCCTCCGGCGGACGGAACACCGTGGTGTCGATGCCGTGGTAGGCCACGTCGACCTTGGTCGCGTCGAAGCCGAGCATCCGGACCAATTCGTCGCGGGTCGCCCGGGATGGAGCGATGAACCGGGTCGCGTGCTCCAACGCGTACCGCGTCGCGCTGCGGAAGAAGTCACCGCGCGCATCGGCGTGAATATCCGGATCGCTGAACATGGTCGCGTCGTGGATGGTGACCACGACCGGCACCGAGGTCTGCGAGGGCATCGAGTACTGCGGACAGTGAATGATGTCCGCGGCGATCTCCTCGGCCAGCCGCGGCAACCCGGCCTGTTCCCAGGCCAGCCGGTCCTCGCGGTGGGAAATCGTGGTCGGGGCGGACAGGATACGGGCGGTCGGCGCCAGCCGGGCCAGTCGGTCCGCGTCGGCCCGCTGACAGGCCACCGCAATGTCGCCGCCGGCGGCGGCCAGCGCGGGCACCAAACCGTCGATGTAGCGACCGACGCCGCCACGGTCCGCGGGCACCGCGGTGGCGTCGACGAGCACGCGCGGCCCCACGGTGCACCCCTTTTTCATGGAACAACAACCAATGATCCACGCGCCGACCTTGCCGGGCGCAGTGTCAGCTTACGCCGCCGCTACCCTGCCGGGGATGCGCACGCCGCCGGAACTCTTTCGCGCCGCGGCGCGGTCGGATCCCGGTCGCCCGTTCGTCACCTTCTATGACGACGCCACCGGCGAACGCGTCGAGCTCTCGTTCAGCACCACCGACAACTGGGTGGCCAAGACCGCCACCCTGCTCATCGAGGATCTCGGCGCGGAACCCGGCGAGCGGGTCGCGCTGTTTCTACCCACCCACTGGCAGAGCGTGGTGTTCTATCTGGCCTGTTGGACGGCCGGCGTGGTCGCCGCGCCGACCGCCGATCCGGCACGGTGCGCGCACGCAGTGGCCGACCCGACGCACGTCGCGGAGCTGGCCGCCTGCCCGGGCGGGCGGCTGCTGGTCCCGCTGCGCCCGATGGGCGGCCGAGCCCTCGATCTGCCCGCCGGGGTGCTGGACTACGCCGCCGAGGTGCCCGCTCAGCCGGACCGGTTCCTCGCGGCGCCGCCCCCGACGCCCGACGACCCGGCGCTGGACCGCGACGGCACCCTGCTCAGCGCGGGCGAGGTGGTCGACCTGGCCCGGCGAACCGCCGCGGAGTTGGGGCTGCACGCCGGCTCCCGGCTGCTGGTGGATGCCGATCTGGGCACCGCGAAGGGCCTGACCCGAGTACTGCTGGCTCCGCTCGCCGTCGGCGCCTCGGTGGTGCTGTGCCGCAATCTCGACCCCGCGGCCGTCGGCCGCCGGGTCGCGACCGAGCGGATCACCGACCGGTTGTCCTAGCGGCCTGCTCCCGGCGCCAGGGCCCCGCGCGGACATGTCGGCGTGCTTGTGATCTGCAATTCAGCTCCGACCACCCGAATCACCCCGGCGTGATTACTCCGAATGGGTGAACGCCCCTCGCACCCGGGGGGTGGTGCTCAGGAGGGGCGTTGCGCGGCCAACCAGCTGCGCCAGCCGATGGCGCTCTCCGCCACGAAGACCACGGCGAGCAAGACCGCGGCGATGGCCAACGGTGCGCGCAGGCGGGCGGTGAACAGCACGATGCCCGCCAACATGATCAGCCGACCGTCCCACCCCATACCGAACCGATAGACCCAGGCGGCCGGGCCGCGTCGGGTGTGCCGCCAGCGGTAGACGGTGTCGTAGTGGTGGTAGGCCACCGCGCACAGCAGACCGAACGCGATGGGCATGGCCGGACGGTCCACCGCGGCCACCACCCGGACCACCAGCCCGTACTCCAGCCCACGCACCACGCCCGGCATCAGCCAGCCGAACCGACCGGCCGGCGGCCGGGCCAGCGCGGGCACCGCGATCAGCACCACGACCAGCAGCCCCAGCGCCGTGATCCCCCGCCGGTCCGCCCCGGCCGCGGCCGCGGTGCCCAACGCGGCGAGCACGGACAGGCCGAGCGACACCCAGGGCGCTACCGGCAGCGCCAGCGGCGCCAACAGTCTCCCGATCGGGCCGGCGTCGAGGAGATGATCCAGTTCGGTGGTCGGTCGCGCCGATGCAGGCCAGCGCTTCTCGGCCGGGTCGGGTACCGGCGAGGCGAGCATGATCGACATTGTGCTGGTCATCCGGTTTGCACCGCCGGGCGCACCGCGAGGGTGCGCAACACGCGCCCGGTGGTCGCGTACACCGCGGACACCAAGCCCAGCGCCAGCAGCACGATAAACACCGCCCGCGGCCCGCCGAACGCGGCCAGCAGCGAGATCAGCAGCCAACGCTCCCCGATCGGCAGGAACACCATGCGCTTGGCCCACTTCAGCGCCGTGCCGCTGGTCCGCTCGGACAGCGCAATCGCCGCCGCCCCGACGCCGGCGCCCGCGCCCTGGCGTTCGTCGAGGGTGGCCACGAAGCCGAAGTCCACGAAGTTGCGGAACACCTGCAGGGCCAATGTTGCGGTGGCCAGGGTCCACGCGGAGTGCCCGTGCTGGCTCGCCCCGACCGCCAGCGCGGCATAGACGAGGTACTCCTTGACCCGGTCCGTGGTGGCGTCCAACCACGCACCCAGCGGGGTGAACTGGCGGGTGAAGCGAGCGGTTTCCCCGTCCACGCAGTCCAACACCAACGACAACTGCAGCAGCAGCGCGCCGACCACCAGTTCCAATCGGCTGCCCGCGGCGAACCACCAGGCCGCCAACAGCGCGACCCCGAAGGCGATTCCGGTGATCTGGTTGGGCGACAGATTCCAGCGCACTGCGTAGGCGGTGAACTTCGGTGAGATCCGGCGGACCACGAACGTCGAGTAGAAGCCGTCGTCCGGGCGGGCGACCCGGCGCAGCCGCACCCGGTGCTCATCGACCACGGCCAATCGGGCGGCGACACCGGCGGCCTGTTCCGTTCTGGTAACCCGGCTGCACACGTAGTCCCCGACCCCGATCGCGCGCAGCGCCACCCCGGCCTGCGTCGCGCCGAGCACGGCCAGGTCGGTGAGATCGGTGGTCCAGTTGTGCACCGCGGCCACCCCGGACAGCCGCCACATCGCCCGGGCCGCGGCGGCCCGGTCGGCGCCGTCCACCCGGAGCAGACCCATGCCGGCGGCGGTGGCCGCCGCCAGTGGCGCGGTGTCGGTGCCCGCCTCGACCACCGCGTCGGCGTCCACCCGCACGGTCGGCGGGCCGTCCACCGCCGCGCCCACCAGCAGCGCACTGCGCAATCGCGGATCGGCGACCAGATCCCCCAACAGACCGTCGTGGCAGAGCAGATCTCCGGCCACGACCACCACGGGGCCCTCGCCCCGCTCCACCTGTGCGGCCAACGCAGCCATCCCACCGGCGGTGTCGAAGTGCGCGATCACCGGGACGTGCGCGGGCACCAAGGCGCCCACCGCATCCCGCCACTGCGACCGGGTGAGCACCGCGGTCGGGGTCAGTCCGTGCCCGGCCAGGCGGCCCAGCAACCGTTCCAGCACCGTCGGCGGGTCGTCCAGCGCGACCGGGCCGGCCGGCGGCGGGCGCAGCAAGGCGGTCGACTCACCGAACGGGTCCGCGGTGTCTACCACGATCACCAGCGCGGGGACCGGGGAGTTCTGACGGTCAGTCATCGAGATCCGCCTCACGACGGGCGCGCTCGGTGTGCGGCGGCGCGGGGACCCGTTGCCGCCGCCGCCGCGGCGCGCCCAGGGACACGTCGTCATCATCGAGGTCGGCCTGCCGCAACATGCGGGCCGCCCGGCGCCGGGCACGCAGCGCGGCCCGGTCGTCCTCGGCGAGTCGGTCGGCGTCCTGCCCGTATCGGGTGAGGACCTCGCTGACCGGGCCGTCGTCGATGAGTTGACCGTCGCGCAGATAGAGACCGCGTTTGCAGAACCGCTCCACCTGAACCGCGCTGTGCGACACCAGCAGCACGGTCTTGCCCTCGCCGAGCATTTCCTCCATGCGCTCGAAGCACTTGTTCTTGAACGCCCGGTCGCCCACCGACAACACCTCGTCGACCAGCACCACGGGCCTGTCCACGCTGGTCACCACCGAGAACCCGACCTTGGCCTTCATGCCGCTGGACAGATGCCGGAACGGGGTGTCCAGGCGGTGGCCGATCTCCGCGAACTCCACGATCTCGTCGAACTTCGCCGCTATCTGCCGCTTGGACAGGCCCTTCAGGCCGGCGGCCAGCCAGATGTTGTCCCGCACGGTCAGCTCACCCTCGAAGCCGCCGGTCACCTCGATCAACGGCGCGACCTTGCTGCTGCCGCCGCGCACCCACGCGGTGCCCTCGTCCGGGATCATCACCCCGGAGATCAGCCGAAGCAGCGTGGACTTGCCGTGACCGTTACCGCCGATGATGCCGACCGCCTCGCCACGCTGCACCTCGAAGGAGACGTTGCGCAGCGCCCAGAATTCCTCGTGTTTGCCCGGCGCCCCGGTCCGGCCCTTGGCGAGCAGCTCGCGCACCTTCATCCGCCGGCGACGGTTCGCGTGGAACTTGATGCCGAGGTTGTCCACGATGATCACCGGCCCGCCGGCCTTGCTCGCCCGCCCCATGCCTCAGATCTCCTTCAGCACTTCGGGCTCGAGCCGGCGGAACACCACCAGGCCGATGGCCAGCAGAGCGAAGGAGACGATGGCGCCGCGCACCGCCACGTCGACGCCCGGCAGTTCGTTACGGAACACCGCCCCGCGGATCATGCTCAGCTCCGTGGTGAACGGGTTCCACAAATAGAACTGCCGAACGGGCTCGACGATGTGCTTGCTGTCCAGCACCTTCTCCGTGCCGTAGAGCACCGGGCACATGTAAAACAGGATGCGGACGATGATCCGCATCAGGCGCTCCAGGTCGGTGAACATCACGCACAGCGGCGCCAGGATGAAGGCGAACCCGAGCAGGGTCACCCACATCATGGCCATGGCCAGCGGCCACAAGAGGATGTACCAGTTCGCGCCCTTGTGCAGGGTCCACATGAAGATGAAGAGCACCGGAAGGCTGAGCAGGAACTCGACGAACTTCGAGCCCACGGTGCGCAGGATCCAAATCTCCCGCGGAACATCCACCGAACGGACCAATCGGGCCTCGCCGGCGATCGCCCGGGCGGACCCGGAGATCACCTGGGACGCCCACTGCCAGGGCAGCATGCCGAGCAACAGGAACACCAGATACGGCTGGTCGGTGGCGGTGCCGCGGGGGAAGATCCGGGTGAAGACGAACCAATAGACCATCGCCATGGTCAGCGGCTCGAGCACCGTCCACACGTAACCCAGCGTGGAATCGGAGTACTTGACCTTCAAGTCCCGGGAGATGAGCAGGTACAGAATGCGGCGCCGCTGGATCAGGGTCCGCGTGCGGGACCACGTCTCCGTGCGCGCCACGACCACCGAATCCAGCTCCCATCCAGAAGATCCCCGGCGCCCAGCGTAGGGCGCGACACGGGCACGTGCGTGCGACACCAGTGAGCTGACGGTGCGCCGTTGGTCACCGTCCGGCGACGTTCAGCCGCGAATAAACGTCCAACATCAACCCCGCATTGCGGTCCCAGGAGTACGCCTGGACCGCGTGGGCGCGGCCTGCGGCGCCCATGCGGGCGCGCAATGACGCGTCGGCGGCCAGTTCGGTCATCCGGGCGGCGATCGCCGTCGGGTCGCGGGGCGCCACCACGTATCCGGTGACGCCGTCCTGGACCACCTCGGGCAGCCCGCCGACGTCGGACACGATCACCGGGACCCCGCAGGCCTGGGCCTCCACCGCGGCCACCCCGAAACTCTCCGAGTCGCGCACCGAGGGCACCACGAACACGTCCATGCCCCGAATGGTGGCCGGCACCTCGGCATGTGGGATGCGTCCGGGAAAGCGCACCCGGTCGCTCACGCCGAGTTCCGCGGCCAGCCTCCGGTAGGCCTTCAATTGCGGCCCGCCACCGACGACCAACAGTTCGCCGTGCGCACCGATCTCGGCCGGTGCGTCGTCCAGGAACTGTCGGAAGGCCCGCAACAGCACGTCGATGCCGTACTTGGCGTCCATGGTCTTGACGATGCCGAACACGATGCGGTCATCCGGTGGGCGAGGGCCGGGTGCGAAGCGCACGGTGTCCACCCCGAACGGGGTCACCGACACGGCCTTGTCGGTGTACTTGTTGGCCTCCACGCGCATCACCTGACTGGTCGAGCACACCGCGTCCGCGCGGCGCAATGCGAACTCCACCATGCGTTTCTGCGCCGGACCCTGCTGCGGGAACTCGTAGATGTCGTTGCCCCACACGGACACCACATACGGATGCCGGTTGGCCAACGCACCGAGGAAGCCGTAGCTGGAGACGTAATGCGCGTGCACCAGATCGGGGTCGGCCTGCGCCAGCAGCGCACGCAACCGACGCACGGTCAGCAGGTAGGCGGACTTGTGATCGAAGGCCATCGGCAGGTACGCCTGGCGTACCCGCGACCACTTGTGGCCCTCGTGGTCGGTGTGCGCAGCCAGGCTTATCGCGTAGACGTCGATGCCGCGCCGGTCGTAGAAGTCCAACCACTTGTGGGTGTGCACATTGTCCGCGGGCGCCAACAGCGCGATGCGCATCCGGCGTTCGGACCGTTCGTCCCGTCCTGCCCGATGTTTCACTGTTCGATCTCCGGCGCGCGTAGCCGGTTGGACAACAGGATCGCGAGCAGGTGTCCGCCGGCCACAAAGGTCGCGATGGGCAGCATCGCGACGGTCAACGCCCTGGTGGCGTCGTGGTTGCCGGCGATTGCGTCGACGACGGCAATAACCATGGCCAGGAAGGAAAACTCCAGCGCCAGCAGCGCGCGGTGAATGGGAATCCAGCCGAAGATCGCCCGGGCCCCGCGCAGGCCCGCGGTGCGAATGGTCTGTTCGCCGTCCGCGGTGGGCGGCAGCTTGGCCAACGCCCGGGCGGTGTGCACCAGGTCGGTCTCCGCCTTCACGATCAGCGTGACGGTGGCGGTGGCGAAGCCGAGGGTGGCCCAGCCGTCCAGTGACCCCCAACCGCCGCCGGCCCGAATACCCAGTGCCGCGGTCAGTCCGGCCTCGGTGACGTAGTGGCCGATGCGGTCCAGGTACACCCCGCTGGCGCCGGTCTTGTCCCGCCACCGGGCCAACTCCCCGTCCGAGCAATCCAGGATCAACTGACACTGAATCAGCAGCACGGCCAGGATCGCGGTGGGCAGGCCCGGGATGGACAGCGATATCGCGGACAGGCCCCCGGCCACGATCATCGTCCAGGTGATGGCGTCCGGGGTGATGCGGGTGTTGACCAAGGCCCGGGTCAGGTGGATGGAGATCTTGCGGCCGTAGGCCAACCCGGCCCAGTGCTCGGCGTTGGCCCGGGACAGCACGGCCGGCGGCTGCGCCTTGGCCCGCAACTCGGCCAGCGACGGCCGGGGCCGGGTGCCGGGCGATCGGACATCGGAAGCCACACGGCCGTGTATATCAGCGCGCCCGGCTCAACGCGGCCCGCACGCACCGTCCCCGCGCGTACGATCGCCCGATGGCCCCAGCAGTACAGGTGGTGGTGCTCGCCGCGGGCTTCGGCTCCCGGCTGGGCATGCCGTTTCCCAAGCCTTTGACCCCGCTGGTGAGTGGCCGAACGATCATGGCCCGCCAGTTGGATGGCGTCCGCGCCGTGTTCGGTGCGGACGTGCCGGTCATCGTGGTGGTCGGCTTCAAGCTGGACCTGATCATGGAGGCGCACCCGGACGTCCTCTACGCCTACAACGAGCGCTACGACCAGACGAACACCGCGAAGAGCCTGCTGCGCGCGCTGCGCCTCGCCGGGCCCGGCGGCGTGCTCTGGTTGAACGGCGACGTGGTGTTCGACCCGGCGATTCTGCAGGCGGTGGCACCACAGATCGCGGCCGGCGAATCGTTCGTGTGCGTGAACACCGCGGCCGTGGGCGAGGAGGAGATCAAGTACACGGTGGACGGCGACGGCATGGTGCTGGGCCTGTCCAAGACGGTCCCGGACGGGCTTGGCGAGGCGATCGGCATCAACTTCGTCGGCCCCGCGGACAAGGACCTGCTGATTTCGCACCTGGACGCATGCGCGGACACCGACTACTTCGAGCGCGGTCTGGAGACGGCGATCGCGGCGGGCCTGCGGGTGCGCCCGGTGGACATCTCCCGGTTCTACGCGGTAGAGGTCGACTTCGTCGCCGACCTGCGCCGTGCCAACGAGGTCACTCGGGAGCGTTGAGCTCGGGTTCCGGAATCAGGTCCTTCGGACTGAGCAGGAAACCTGCGCCCCAGGCCATGTGCATGGTGGTGAGCACCACCGGCAGCCGCGCGGCGGCACCCGTGCCCAGGCCCTTGCGATTGGCGAGGGAACCCGCCAGCACCGCGGCCAGATACCCACCGGGCGCCAGCCACCCGATGCGCCTGCCGGACAACCCGAGGACGGTGCCCCCGAGCACAGCAAGCACCGCGGCGGGCGGGGCCAGGTACCGGGCGTTAGCGGTGCGCGGCGTCCGCCGGATCACCCCCCGACGCCACTGTCCGGTGCGGAAGAACTGCTTGGCCAACGAGGGCAGGTCCGGCCGCGGCCGGTAGGTGACCTGGATGCGCGGAGTGAACCACACGGTGCCGCCGGCCTCGCGGATGCGGTGGTTGAGCTCCCAGTCCTGCGCGCGGCGCAGCGACTCGTCGAAGCCGCCGACCCGGTGCAGCATCTCCCGGCGGAACACCCCCAGGTAGACGGTGTCCGCGGGGCCGGCCTCGCCGCCCACATGGAACCGGGCGGCGCCGATGCCCAACCGGCTGCGCATGGCCCTGGCCACCGCCTGCTCGAACGGGGTCACCCCCTCGGCGGCCATCACGCCGCCGACGTTGTCCGCGCCGGTTTCGGCGAGCACCTCGACCGCGATGCGCACGTAGTCCGGCGGCAGGATGGCGTGGCCGTCGACACGTACCACGATCTCGTGGGTACTCGCCGCGATGGCCGCGTTCAACCCGCGCGGGGTGGCCCCGGTCGGGTTCTGCACCGTGGTGATCCGCGGGTCGGCGTCGGCCAGTTCTTTGGCGATGACATCGGTGTCGTCGGTGGACGGACCCAGCGCGAGCACGATCTCCATCGGCCCGCGGTAATCCTGGGCCTGCACCGCGCCGACGGCGTGCCGCAGGTGCCGGCCCTCGTTGAGGATCGGCATGATCACCGCGACCCTCGGGAGGGTCGCGTCAGTGCAGTCGACGGCCATGCTCAGGAGTACTGGCAGCTGTCGTCGACCGACTCCGGGTCGCCCGGCGCCGCGGACACCGTCGGCTGCTTGGTCGGCTTGGGCTTCACCTTGGTCTTGGCCTTGGTGGGCTTGGCCTTCGCCTTGGCCGAGGCGGTCGGCGTCGCGGTCGGCACCGGCTGTGCCTCCGAGGCCGTGATCGCCTCCTGCACCTTCTGCCGGATGTAGTTGATGTCCGGGTTGGCCGGATCGATGACCTGGTTGGTGAATTGGACGCTGGTCACCTTGGTGTTCTTGGTCAGGTTGGCCACGTCGACCAGTCGGGATAGGGCGCCTGTCGTCAGGTCGGTGGTCAGCACCTTCTTGGCCGAGTGGGCCAGGCCGCTGTAGTTCTTCAGCACGGTCGCCGGGTTGGCCTCGCGCAGGATCGCGCCGAACACGCAGCGCTGCCGGGCCATCCGGTCATAGTCGGTGGTGGTCGCGCGGGATCGGGCGTACCACAGCGCGTGGTACCCGTCGAGGTGCTGCAGGCCGGGCTCGATCCAGCCCAGGATCGGGTTCGGTGCGCCACCCATGGTGTGCCCGCCACCGATCGGCAGCCGCTCGCCGACCCGCAGCGTGATGCCGCCCAGCGCGTCGATCACGCTCTGGAATCCCTGCAGGTTCACCAGCGCGTAGTAGTGCACCGGGATGCCGAGGGTCTGCGCCACCGCCTGTTCGACCGCGAGTGCGCCGGGGTCGGAGACGCCGGGGAACAGGTTCTTGTTCTCCGTCGCCCAGGTGTAGATGCCGAAGGCGAAGTCCGGGAATCCGTTCGGGAAGTGCTTGGCCATCGTGGTGCCCGGCGGGAACTGCACGTACTGCAGGTTGCGCGGCAACGAGAACAGCACGGTCTTGCCGGTGGCCACGTCGATGCTGGCCAACGAGATCGAGTCGGTGCGGATGCCGGTGCGGTCCAGGCCGCCGTCGCCACCGAGCAGCAGCACGTTCAGTCGGCCGTTGTAGAGCTGACCGAGGCCGCCCTGCACGAATACGTCCTTGATGACGTTGCGCTGCAGGTCCATCAGGTACGCGCCGTAGGCCATCGGCACCGTGATGCCGGCCATCAGGGTCAGCGACAGGCCTGCGGACACCAGACGGTGCGGACGGCGCAGTGTCGGTGGCCGCCCCAACCGCCACGCGTCCACGAACAGCGCCAGCCAGCACAGCGCGAGCACGGTGACGGCAACCTCGCCCAGAGTCAGCGCGGTGGTGTTCAGACCGAGCTTGATCACCCCGTTGCGCCCGATGATCAGAAAGCCGACCACGCACACCGCGGCACACAGCCCAAGCACCCGCAGCGCAGCCCGCCCGACGGTCTTCGACCCGCACATCACCTGCGCCGAGCCGGGCAGCACGAGGGTCATGCCCAGCAACGCCAGCGCCCGCCGGAACCGGACCAGCTCCGACTTACGGCGAAGGTCGGCCTTCGGGATGTGCACGGACAGCCTCCGACATCTCACCGACTCCCCCGGCCGGGGACAAGATGACCAGTATCAACACGCGACGGGTCGCCGTCCGGTACATCTGGGCGAGTCGCGCGCAGTGATCGTGTGAATACACCAGATGGTAGACGCCGGACATTAGCCTCAGCTTTGAGTGTGATGGGAAGGAGCGGTGGTGACGCTGCGGCTGACGGTGTTGGGCACCGGGTACCTCGGTGTGACGCACGCCGCATGCATGGCCGAGCTGGGTTTCGAGGTGCTCGGCATGGACGTCGATGCGGTGAAGATCGGCATGTTGTCCGCGGGTGAGGTGCCGTTCTTCGAGCCCGACCTGCAGCCGTTGGTGGCCAAGCACATCGAGGGCGGCCGGCTGCGCTTCACCACCTCCTACGCCGAGGTGGCTGCCTTCGGCGACGTGCATTTCACCTGTGTGGGCACCCCGCAGCGGCAGGGCGAGCTGGCCGCCGACCTGAGCCAGGTCAACTCGGTGATCGCCGGGTTGGCACCGCACCTGGACCGGGCCTGTCTGGTGGTCGGCAAATCCACCGTGCCGGTGGGCACCGCCGCGCGGCTGGCCGAGGAGTTGGCCCGCACCGCGCCCGCCCGGGTGGGTGCGGAGCTGGCCTGGAACCCGGAGTTCCTGCGCGAGGGCTTTGCAGTGGCCGACACGTTGCGCCCCGACCGCTTGGTGATCGGCGCGCGCACCGAGGCCGCGGTGGCCATGCTGCGCGAGGTGTACGCCGAGCAGATTTCCGCGGGGGTGCCGTTCCTGACCACCGACTACGCGACCGCGGAGTTGGTCAAGGTGGCCGCGAACGCGTTCCTGGCCACCAAGATCTCCTTCATCAACGCGATGGCCGAGGTGTGTGAGGCGGCGGGCGCCGACGTCAGCGCCCTGGCCGACGCGCTCGGCCACGACCCGCGCATCGGCCGGAAGTTCCTCAACGCCGGCCTGGGCTTCGGCGGTGGCTGCCTGCCCAAGGACATCCGTGCCTTCATGGCCCGGGCCGGGGAGCTCGGCGCCTCGGAGGCGCTGATGTTCCTGCGCGAGGTGGACGCGATCAACCTGCGCCGCCGTTCCCGCACCGTCGAACTGGCTCGCGAGATGTGTGGCGGGTCCGTGGTCGGCGAACACATCGCCATCTTGGGAGCGGCGTTCAAGCCGGACTCCGACGATGTGCGCGACTCGCCGGCACTGCACGTGGCCGGTGAACTACAACTGGCCGGCGCCCTGGTCACCGTTTACGACCCGAAGGCGATGCCGAACGCCCGGGACCGCTTCCCCACGCTGACCTACGCGGAGTCCGCGGTGGCCGCGTGCACCGGGGCGAACCTGGTGTTGCACCTGACCGAATGGCCGGAGTTCGCCGCGCTGGACCCGGCCGCGCTGGCCGAGGCGGTCAACCGGCCCTGTGTGCTGGACGCCCGCAACGCGCTGGACGCCACCGCCTGGCGGGCGGCCGGCTGGGCCTACCGCGGGTTCGGCCGCAACTAGCTGCTCGACCAGGACGGTCAACGCCGACGCAGCGCAGCCCCCTTGGCCCGGGCCCCGGCCTCGAGATCTTTCTGGAAGTCGCTCATCCGGTTGCGCAGGTCGGGATCCGCGGTGCCCAGAATGCGCACCGCGAGCAGGCCGGCGTTACGCGCGTTGCCGATCGCCACGGTGGCCACCGGTACCCCGGCGGGCATCTGCACGATGGACAGCAGCGAATCCAGGCCGTCCAGGTTCTTCAGCGGCACCGGCACCCCGATCACCGGCAACGGCGTCACCGCGGCCAGCATGCCGGGTAGGTGGGCGGCTCCGCCGGCACCGGCGATGATCACCTTCAGTCCGCGGCCGGCCGCCTTCGCGCCGTAGTCGAGCATGGCCTGCGGCATCCGGTGCGCGGAGACCACATCGACCTCGTGCGGCACATCGAACTCGCCCAACGCCTCGGCCGCCGCTTCCATCACCGACCAGTCGGAGTCCGAGCCCATCACGATGCCGACCAGCGGCTTCGGGCCGGACGGTGGCGCCGGCGGGGCGTCGGGCTCAGCCATCGGGGTCTCCTTCGTCCTCGCCAATCAGGCCTTCATATTCGTAAGTCAGAAAGGCCGCCGCGTGCCGGGCCCGGGCCAGCAGGTCCGCCGGGTCGTCCCCGGTGACCGTCACGTGGCCCACCTTGCGGCCGGGCACCACCTTTTTGCCGTAGTTGTGGATGCGTAGGCCGGGGTCGTGCGCCATGCAGTGCAGATAACCGGAATGCAAATCGGGGTGGGACCCACCGAGCACGTTGGCCATCACCGCGTGCGGGCTGCGCATCGAGGTGTCGCCCAGTGGCCAGTCCAGCACCGCGCGCAGGTGCTGCTCGAATTGGCTGGTGATCGCGCCGTCAATACTCCAGTGCCCGCTGTTGTGTGGCCGCATGGCGAGTTCGTTGACCAGCACGCCGTCCGGGGTGTCGAACAGCTCGACGGCCAGCAGCCCGACCACGTCGAGTTCCCCGGCCACCGCCAGCCCGATGCGCATCGCGTCCAACGCGTGCTCCTCGCTGATGGGCGCGGGCACGATCACCTCGCGGCAGATGCCGTCGCGCTGAACGGTCTGCTGCACCGGGTACACCGCGGCCTGCCCGTGCGGGCTGCGGGCCAACAGCACGGCGAGCTCGCGGCTGAAGTCGACCTTGGCCTCGGCCAGCAGCGGTCCGCGGGCGAGCCAGTCCGCGGCGTCCTCGGCGTCAAACACCAGCCGCACCCCGCGGCCGTCGTAGCCACCGCGCGGGGTCTTCACCATCACCGGCCAGCCGGCCCGGTCGCCGAACGCGGCGAGCTGTTCGGGATCGGCCACCAGCGCCCAAGGCGGAGTGGGGATGCCCGCCGCGGTCAACCGCTCACGCATCGCAGACTTGTCCTGGGCATAACGCAAGGCGTGCGGCCCCGGGCGAACCAGCACCCCCTCCGCCACCAGGGTGTCCAGGTGGGCCGTGGGCACGTGCTCGTGGTCGAAGGTGAGCACATCGCATTCGGCGGCGAACGCACGCAGGTCGTCCAGGTCGTCGTGATCACCCAGCGTGACCTCGGCGGCAACCTTGCCCGCGGAGGAGTCCTTCGACGAGGCCAGCACGCGTAGCCGGACATCCAACGCGATCGCGGCCTGGGCGGTCATCCGGGCGAGTTGACCGTCGCCGACCATGCCCACTACCGGCGCCGCCACGCGCACACGTTAACTGCCGGGTCACATCAGCCCCACGTCGGGTTGCCGTTCGATCACGACCGCGGGCCGGGTGCGAATTCACCGGGCACAGCCCGTTACATTTCTTCCTCGCGGGGGAGTACTGCATTTGTCATGGGAGCTCGGGGCCAGGTCCCGGGACGGCTGAGAGGGCTGCCACCGGTGAGTTACGCCCGACCTCTGGACCGCAGCTGGCTCGGCGGCCTCAATCGGGCCGTCCGCGAGCGGTTCGGTCATCTGCTGCACGAACTCGCGAAGTTCGGCGTGGTCGGCGCGGTGGCCTACCTGGTGGACCTGACCACGTTCAACGCGTTGCGCTCCGGCGCGCTGGAGAGCAAGCCGCTGACCGCCAAGGCGATCTCCACGGTGGTGGCCACCACGGTGGCCTACTTCGGCAACCGCCACTGGACCTTCCGCCACCGTGAGCGGCAGGGCATGCGCAAGGAGTACGCGCTGTTCTTCGGGTTCAACGCGGTCGGCTTGGCCATCGCCCTGTCCTGCCTCGGCACCTCGCACTACCTGCTCGACCTCACCTCGCCGCTGGCCGACAACATCTCCGCGAACGTCGTGGGCATGGCGTTGGGCACGATTTTCCGGTTCTGGGCCTACCGCCGCTTCGTGTTCCTGGAGACCGATGAGCCCGAGGCCACGACCGTCCTGGTCTGACCGCGCTCAGGACGTGGTGTAGATCCCGCCGTCCACCGGCAGGATCGCCCCGGTCACATAGGACGAGGCCCGGCCGGCCAAAAACACCGCCGCACCGGCCATGTCGTCGTCGACGCCGACGCGTCCCAGCGGTGACGCGGCGATGATCTGCTGCTCGTGGCTCTTCAGCGTCGCGTCCATCATCTTGCTGCGGAACGGGCCGGGGGCGATCGCGTTGACAGTGATGTGCCGGGGTCCGAGTTCGCGGGCCAGGACCCGGGTCAAGTGGTGCAGCGCGGCTTTGGAGGCCGAGTAGGAATACGTCGGCAATGCCGGAACCCGCAAACCGTCGATGCTGCCCACGTTGATCACCCGGGCGGGATTGTCCGCGCTGCCCGCAGCCTGCAGTTGCGGCAGCAGGGCGCGGGTGAGCAGGAACGGGGCCTTGACGTTCAGGCCGAGCACTTTGTCCCAGGCACTGGCCGGGAACTCCTCCAACGGCGCGCCCCAGTTGGCGCCCGCGTTGTTTACCAGGATGTGCAGACGTGGTTCCCGCGCGGCGATCTCGCCTGCCAACCGGGTGCATTCCTCCTCTCGGCCCAGGTCGGTGGCCAGGAACTGCACCTTGCCGAACTGCGACAGCTCGGCGACCGCCGCATCGCCCTGGTCCTGCTTGCGGGAGGTGAGCCACACCGTGGCGCCGGCCTGCAGCAGGCCGCGGGCAATCATCACCCCGATGCCGGACGTGCCGCCGGTGACCAGGGCGGTGCGGCCGGTCAGGTCGAACAGATCCATTGGCTGGCTCCTCAGGGCTCGGCGACCTCGATGATCTCCGCCTCGACGGGCTGGGCCACGACGGGCCGGGCCAACTCTGCCTCCACGGCGTCCAGGGCCTCGGCGACGGTGGTCGTCCACCGCAGCAGGTCGGCGGCCGCGGGGCGCATGAACCGCTGTTCGACCAGCACCCGGACCTGCTCACGCAGCGGCGCATAAAGACCGGCCGGGTCGAGCACCACCACCGGCTTGTCGTGCATGCCGAGCACCCGGGCCACCCAGATCTCCAGCAACTCCTCCAGCGTGCCGATGCCGCCGGGCAGCACCAGGAACGCATCCGAGCGCGCGTCCATCTCGCCCTTGCGGGTGCGCATGTCCGCGGTCACCAACAACTCATCCGCATCGGAGTCGGCCACCTCGCGGTCCGCCAGTGATTGCGGGATCACCCCGGTGGTGTGCGCACCGCCCGCCCGCGCCGCGCGGGCCAGCGCACCCATCGTGGAGATCGACCCGCCGCCGGACACCAACCGGTGCCCGCGGGTGGCCAGCTCCGCACCGACCGCGGCACCCAGTTCCACCCAGCGCGGCTCGATGGCCTCGCTGGACGCACAGAACACGCAGATGCTTGCCATTTACATCGACCTGACGAACCGTCAGCTATCGCGCAGGTCCGGCCGGACCATGCGCAGTTCGCCGGTCTGCGCGGCCATGTCGACGGCCAACGCATTCCCGGCGGCCCGCTCGTGGCCGCGGCGCTGCTGGTCCGCGTCGGCCATGATCTGCACGACCTCGTCCACGTCGTCGGTGATGTGCAGCAGGTCCATGTCGTCGGGTGAGATCTTGCCCGCCTGCACCATCCGGGTGCGCAGCCACTCGACCAGGGGACTCCAATATTCGACACCCATCAGCACGGTGGGGAACCGGGTGACCTTCTGCGTCTGCACCAACACCAGCGCCTCGAACAGCTCGTCGAGGGTGCCGAACCCGCCGGGCATGAACACGAAGCCCTGCGCGTACTTGACGAACATCGTCTTGCGCACGAAGAAGTAGCGGAAGTCGATGCCGATGTCGACGTAGTCGTTGAGGCCCTGCTCGAACGGCAGCTCGATGCCCAGCCCGATCGAGGTTCCCTCGGCCTCCACGCATCCACGGTTGGCCGCCTCCATCACGCCGGGGCCGCCGCCGGTGATCACCGCCCAGCCGGCCTTGGCCAGGCTGTACCCCAGCTGCCGGCTCAGCTCGTACTCGGGATGGTCGCGCGGGGTGCGCGCCGAGCCGAACACGGTGATCGCCCGGCCGATCTCGGCGAGCAGGCCGAAGCCCTCGACGAATTCCGCCTGGATACGCAGCACCCGCCACGGGTCGGTGTGCACCCAGTCGCTGGGACCGAGCCCGTCGAGCAGTCGCTGGTCGGTGGTGGACGTCTGCGCATACCGGCGGCGCAGGATGACGGGTCCACGGTGGTGCTCGGGGGTCCGCCCGGCGGGCTGCTCGGCCATGCGCGTGACGTTAGTACGCCCCGTCAGCCGGCCCGGTCCCGGCTCGCCCGCCCATCATGACAGCATCTGATCTGCCATGGATCTCCCGCTGTCGGTCCTCGATCTTGCGCCGGTGCCTACGGGGACCCCGGCTGCTGAGTGCGTGCGTCGCACGGTCGACCTGGCCCGGTTGGCCGACGAACTCGGATACGTGCGCTACTGGTTCGCCGAGCACCACAGCCTGCCCTCGGTGGCCAGCAGTTCCCCTGAGGTACTGATCGCACACGTGGCGGCGCACACCGAACGGATCCGGGTCGGCTCGGGCGGGATCATGCTGCCCAATCACGCCCCGCTGCGGGTGGCTGAGGCGTTCCACACCCTGGCCGCGCTCTACCCCGGCCGCATCGACCTGGGACTGGGCCGCGCGCCGGGGTCGGATCAGGTGGCCGGCAACGCCCTGCGCGCCTTCGACGGGACCGCCTTCTCCTCGTTGATGTCCGAGCTGATCGCGCTGTCCCGGGCGATGTTCCCGGCCGGGCACCCATTCGCGGAGCTGACGGTGATGCCGGTGGACGTGGCCAGTCCGCCGATGTGGATTCTCGGGTCCAGCGGGGCCAGCGCCGCCGCGGCCGGACGGGCCGGCCTTGGCTACGCCTTCGCCACCCACTTCACCCCGGACCCGCCGGGTCCGTCGATCGCGGCGTACAAGGAATCGTTCACCCCGAGCGCGGACTTTCCCGCACCGCACGCGATCCTCGCCGTCGCGGTGGTCTGCGCGGACACGCACGCCGAGGCCGAGCGGCTGGCCTCGACCATGGATCTGGCGTGGTTGCGCATCGAACGGGGCCTGTTCGAACCGTTGCCCAGCCCGGCGGAGGTCGACGCGCACGCCTTCACCGCCGCCGAGCGCGCCGCGATCGCCCGGCGTCGTCCGCTGGGGGTGATCGGGGATCCGGCGGGCGTGCGCGAGCAAGTGAGCAAGCGGCTGGCCGTATCGGGCGCGGACGAGCTCATGGTGGTGACCAACGTGTGGAGCCATGAGGCCCGGCTGCACTCCTACCGGTTGCTGGCCGAGGCCCTCAAAACATAGAACTCAGTAGCTGAGCCAACTGCGTAACCGCTCCTCGCACTCCCGGATCTCGCGCAGCTCCACGAACTCCCCCGCGGCGTGCGCCAGGCTCGGGTCGCCGGGGCCGTAGTTCACCGCCGGCACGCCCAATTCGGAGAACCGGGCGACATCGGTCCAGCCGTACTTCGGGGCCGGCGGTCGACCGGTAGCGGCCAGAAAGGCCGCGGCCGCGGGCCGGTTCAGGCCGGGCAGCGCACCGGGCGCGATGTCCAGGCAGGCGACGTCGAAGCCGTCGAACACCTCCCGCACGTGGTCCAGTGCCTGCTCCGGGGTTCGGTCCGGGGCGAATCGGTGATTGACCGTCACCACGCATTCGTCGGGAATCACGTTGCCCGCCACACCGCCGCGCACGAACACCGCGGACAGACCCTCGCGGTACTCCAGGGCGTCGACCACGGGGCGGCGGGGCTGGTAAGCCCGCAGCCGATCCAGAATTTCCCCGGCGCCGTGGATGGCGTTCTTCCCGCGCCAGGCCCGGGCGCTGTGGGCGCGCACGCCGCGCACCGTGACCTCGACCCGCAGCGTGCCCTGGCACCCGGCCTCCACCCCGGCGTTGGACGGCTCCATCAGCACCGCGAAGTCCGCGGCCAACCAATCCGGGTGGGCCCGGGCCAACCGACCGAGCCCGTTGAGCTCGGCGGCGACCTCCTCGTTGTCGTAGAAGACGTAGGTGACATCGCGGGCCGGGTCGGTCAGCGTCGCGGCCAACCGCAACGCCACCGCCACGCCGCCCTTCATGTCGCAGGCGCCCAGCCCGTACAGCCGGTCGGCCTCCACCCGGGCGGACAGGTTGCCGGCCGCGGGCACGGTGTCCAGGTGACCGGCGATGACCACCCGCTCGGGCTTGCCGCTTTGCGTGCGGGCCACCACCGCGTCGCCGTCCCGATCCACCGTCAGATGGGACAGGGAGCGCAACGCCTTCTCCACCGCGTCGGCCAACGGCCCCTCGGTGCCACTGATCGACGGGCGGGCCACCAGGTCGGCGGCCAACGCGGGCCCGTCCAACGACAGGTCCAGCGCGCTGCTCGGGTCGATCAACATGTGCCCACGGTAGTTGGGATGGGGCGGATACGGTGGGCGGGTGAGTGCGACGGGTGCGTGGGGCCACGGCGTGGCCACGGTGGTGGAGTCCGACGGCCGGGTGCTGGACGCCTGGTATCCCAGCCCGGCATTGGGCACGCCGGACGACGCGGCGCCACCGACAGTGCTGACCGCGTTGGTCGGCAAGGACGCCAAGCGTGGGGTGCGCACCGAGGTGGTGCGCACGGTGATCGGCTCGCTGGCAGATCCGCCGGTGGACGCCGCCGACGCCTACCTGCGCCTGCATCTGCTCTCCCACCGGCTGATCGCACCGCACGGGGCGAACCTGGACGGGATCTTCGGCTTGCTGTCCAACGTGGTGTGGACCGACCGCGGACCGTGCCCGGTGGAGGACTTCGAGCTGATCCGCGCGCGGCTGCGCGCCGACGGCCCGGTGCAGGTCTTCGGCGTGGACAAGTTCCCGCGGATGACCGACTACGTGGTGCCCACCGGCGTGCGCATCGCCGATGCGGATCGGGTGCGGTTGGGCGCCCACCTGGCCAGTGGCACCACGGTCATGCACGAGGGCTTCGTCAACTTCAACGCGGGCACGTTGGGCGCCTCGATGGTGGAGGGTCGCATCTCGGCCGGCGTGCTGGTGGACGACGGCTCGGACGTGGGCGGCGGGGCATCGATCATGGGCACGCTGTCCGGTGGTGGCAAGGAGGTCATCCGGGTCGGCACCGGTTGTCTGATCGGGGCCAACGCCGGGTTGGGCATCTCGTTGGGCAACGGGTGCGTGGTGGAGGCCGGTTGCTACATCACCGCGGGCACCAAGCTGAGCCTGCCGGACGGCAGCATCGTCAAGGCCCGCGAACTCTCCGGGCGGGACAACGTGTTGTTCCGGCGCAACAGCGTGACCGGCGCGGTGGAGGCCGTGGCCCGGGCGGGGGCCGACTGGGGCGGGCTGAACGCCGCCCTGCACGCTAACTGAACTCGGCGAGCAGTTCGTCGATGTCGCGTTCGACCTTGGTCCGGGTGTCCACCGGCTCCGCCGCGACGCTAACCGCGGGCTCGAGGAACTCGGCGAGCACCGCGTCGATATCCGCGGGCCGGTTCTCCGCCCGCCGCTCGATCTCCGCGAGCAGGGTGGCCCGATGAGAACGCTCGGCGTCGACCTCCATGGTCATGACCGCGACCAGGCGCCGTCGGGACACCGCGATCAGGTCGGTGAGAACCGCCAGCGCGGCGGGTTCGGCCAGCCGGGTGCGATACCGGGCTGCGGCCGCGGCCATCGCAGTCGCATCACCGTGGAATCCGGCCTGGTTCTGGTCGGGATTGCCCAGCACCTCGTAGTGCACGTAGTGAATGCCCACCGACCGCAGCGCCTCGGCCAACGAGTGCCGGCTGAAGCCGCGCCGGCTGCACCGCGGCACCTGCCGAGCGTCGAGCAGCACGTGCACGCCGTGGGCGCGCAGGCTCAGCACGAACTCCGTGACGGATCGATCCTCGTATCCGACCCCGATGACTCCCGTCGGCATTCCGCGGTTCTCCCGGTTCGGGCCCGGCCGCACCGGGCGCCCTGCTCAATGTCGTCCTTGCTGCACATTGTCACCGGCGGGGGACGGCCATGGCACTGACCCGGCCGGTGCGGCGGGCCGCGATCGTCTCACTGGGCATGCTGGTGCTCGCCGGTGCCGCGGCGGTGACCCTGCACATCCTTTCCGAACGGGTGGTGCTGCACGAGGCCTGCACCGCCACGGCCGGCGGCACCACCGTGCACGTCAGCCTGGAGCAGGCGGACAACGCCGCGACCATCTCCGCGGTGGCCGCGCGGCGCGCGCTGCCCGCTCGGGCGGCGACCATTGCTCTGGCCACCGCGTTGCAGGAGTCCAAGCTGCAGAACCTGGACCACGGTGATCGGGACTCCCTGGGTCTGTTCCAACAGCGCCCGTCGCAGGGGTGGGGCACCTCGGCGGAGGTCATGGACCCGGTGCATGCGGCCAACGCGTTCTTCGACGCACTGATCAAGATCGATGGCTACAAGACCATGGACATCGGCGAGGCCGCGCAGAAGGTACAACGCAGCGGCTACCCGCACGGCTACGACAAGCACGAACCGCGGGCCCGGGTGCTGGCCTCGACGCTGATGGGTTACTCGCCGTCCGCGTTCACCTGCGCCGAGCGGATCGGGTCGCTGGATCCGGAAACCCCGGGGCCCAGCGGGCACACCGCCCGCATGCAGCAGGCGATCGCCGCACTCGAGGCTGCGTTCGGTCCGTCGGTGGACGCCCGGATCAGCCCGCTGGTGTCGCCGCGCACGCTCGATGTGCGGTACCCAGAAACCGAGACCGATTCACGTCGGGCCGGATGGGCCGGCGCGCAATGGGCGGTGGCCCGGGCCAAAGCGCTCGGCCTGGCCAGTGTGGCCTTTGACGGCCGGGTGTGGACGGCGTCCAAATCGGCCCGTGGGTGGCAGCAGTACCGGGCGCCCAGTGGCTCGCAGGATCCGGCGGATCTGTTGAGGGATCAGGTGCGGATCATGGTCCGCTAGTGACAAATGTGAACGTAGAGGCGTGTGAAGGCTAACAAGATCTTTGCGGCCAGCATGATCAGCAAGAACCCGAGAGCGCATAGCATTTCGCCTCAATTGCGCTCGCCAACGGGAGACACTCATGTCCGATAATCCCGCCGACACCATGTCGGACGATCAACCAGGCCCGGACAACGACAGTCCGAACAACACAGCCTGGGTCATCGGCGCACTCGTGGCGATCGTGCTCCTCGCCGTTGTGCTGTCGCTGATCGGTCTGAAGTCCGGTAACGACTCGACCTCGTCAACCGCGGGAGCCGGAGCTCCGCCCGCGGGTGCGCCGCCCGCTGGTGCACCCCTGGTGTTGCCGACCACCACGGTTGCGCCCGCCACCGCCTCCGCCACGCCTGCTGCCTCGGTCAAGCCGAGCTCCGCCGCCACGTCCTCCTCGTCGTTGGCCACGGGTTCGAACTCCTCCGGGTCGTCCACGTCGACCTGCGTCACTCCGCCGCCGTGCACGCCACCGAAGTCGGGCAGCTCCGGCTCCTCCTCGTCGGGCAGCTCCGGCTCCTCCTCGTCGAGCAGCTCCGGGTCCTCCTCGTCGGGCAGCTCCGGCTCCTCCTCGTCGAGCAACAACGCGATGCCGGGCATGAACATGGCTCCGGGCAGCTCGATGTCCGCGGACATGCCCGGAATGACCACGCACACCGGCTCCAGCGCAGCCGCGACCGCGAAGCCCTCGGCAGCCGCCACCTCGTCGACCTCGACCTGCGTGACCCCGCCGCCGTGCACCCCGCCGAAGTCCAGCTCGGGTAGCTCGTCCTCGATGTCCTCCGCGGCGGGCTCCTCGAGCAGCAGCGAGTCCGACGAGTACAAGACCAGCAAGCCGACCAGTGCGGCCACCGCGCCGGCGACCCAGCCGTCCGCGGTGCCCAAGGGTGCCCCGGCCACCGGTGGCGGCGGCGCGGCGGTCTCGGACAACACCGCGCTCGCGGTGGGTGGTGCCGCTGCCGTGCTGGTCGCGTGTGCCGCCGGTGGGTTCATGCTCCGTCGCCGCCCGAACGCCTGATCCTCGCCCCTTCCGTTCGGCCGCCGATCTGTCAGTCTGACGTCCATGGCCGAACCTGACTGCGCACCGGCTGCGGCTCCGGCCAGGAAGTCCCGGTCGATGGACCGGACGACCTTCCTGGCCGTCGCCGTGGCCACGCTGTGCGCGCAGATCGGCGTGGCCGCGATGGTGATCGGGCTGGATTTCGGCAAACAATCTGCTCCGGTGCCGTCCATGGAGTCGGCGGTGACCCAGTCGGATCATGACTCCGACGATCCGTTGGATCTGACCGACTCGTTGTTCCCGTCGGTCCCGCAGACGCCCGTGGTCGCGCCCATGGCGCTCACCCTGGACCGCTCGGTGCCCGTGCACCTTTCCATCCCGCGGGTGGGCATCGAGACGAACCTGCTCAGCCTGGGACTGAACCCGGACGGCACCCTGCAACTGCCACCGGACGCCCCCAACTCCCCGGCCGGTTGGTACCAGAACCTGTCCAGTCCGGGCGAGGTCGGTCCCGCGGTGATCGTCGGACACCTGGACGCCCCCGACGCCCAGGCCGTGTTCTTCAACCTCGGTGCACTGCATCCGGGCGACCGCATCTGGGTCACTCGGGCCGATCGCAGCATCGCGGAGTTCACCGTGCGGGAGAGCGGCCTGTACCCGAAGGACTCGTTCCCCTCCGAGGCCGTCTACGGATCCAGCGCGGTGCCGGTGTTGCGGTTGATCACCTGCGGAGGGGCCTACTCCCCGTCCGGATACACCCAGAACGTGGTGGTTTTCGCCGCCCTGACCGGCATTGCCACCGAACCGGAACCGGACGCGTTGCAGGCCGCCGGCGGCGCGCCGTAGCCCGACCCACCCGCGGCGGTCAGCCTTTGCGATCATGCCGGCGTATCTGCCTGCGATCGGGCTCGGCGAGGTCTATGGTCGGCTCATGTCGGACTTGGAGCCGGATCCCGGCGGCAATACCGAGATGTTCCGCGCGTTCGTGGCCGGCGCCGAGCACTACGAGCCGCGGGCGGGTGCCAAGGGCCCGTTGCTGGTGGCCCTGGTGGCGCTGCTGATCGCGGTGGCCGCGTTCATCGTGATCGTCGCCCGGGGCTGATCATCCGGCGCGTAGCCGGGTGGCCGCCGCAGCGATGCGTTCGTCGGTCGCGGTGAGCGCCACCCGCACATGCCGCATGCCCGCGGCCCCGTAGAACTCCCCCGGCGCGACCAGAATCCCGTGGCCGGCGAAGCGCCGCACGGTTTCCCAGCAGTCCTCGTCGCGAGTGGCCCATAGGTACAACCCGGCCTCGGAGTGCTCGACCCGGTAGCCGGTTTCCGCCAGGGCGGCGCGCAACAGCCGGCGGCGTTCGGCGTAGCGCTCTCGCTGCACGCGCACGTGCTCGGTGTCGGTGAGCGCGGCGATCATCGCGGCCTGCACCGGCGCGGGCACCATCATCCCGGCGTGCTTGCGCACCTCGAGCAGGCCGGCGATCACCGCGGCGTCCCCGGCCAGGAATGCGGCGCGGTAGCCGGCCAGGTTCGACCGTTTGGACAGTGAGTGGACGGCCAGCAGGCCTTCGTGCGACCCACCGCACACGTCGGGGTGCAACACCGAAGTCGGCTCGACATCCCAGCCGAATTCGGCGTAGCACTCGTCGGAGACCAGCACCGCATCGTGCGTACGCGCCCAGTGCACCAAGGCCTTGAGTTGGTCCGGGCCGAGTACCCGGCCGGACGGGTTGGCCGGCGAGTTCACCCAGATCGCGCGGACCGGCCCGGCGGCCGCGGCCCGGTCCAGCTGCTCCGGGTCGTCCGCGGGCACCGGAATGGCGCCGGCGAGCCGGGCGCCGACGTCGTAGGTCGGATAGGCCAAGGCGGGATGGGCGACCACATCACCGGCGCCGATGCCGAGCAACGTGGGCAACCACGCCACCAGCTCCTTGGAGCCGATGGTGGGCAGCACCGCCGTGGGCGACAGGCCGGCAATCCCGAACCGACTCCTCAGAAATCCGGCGATGGTCTCCCGCAGCGCCGCGGTGCCGGAGGTCAGCGGGTAGCCGGGGGCATCGGCCGCGGCGGCCAGGGCCGCCCGCACCACGGCAGGCGCGGGGTCAACCGGGGTGCCGACAGAGAGGTCCACCAATCCGTCGGCACCGGCGGCGGCGATCGCGGCGTCCTTGACCGGACTCAGCCGGTCCCAGGGGAAATCAGGAAGGGATCCGCGGCTCACTCTTCGTGCTCTTGCGGCGGCAACGCCGCGACCGTGGCGTGGTCACGCTCGATCAGGCCGAGCTTGGCGGCGCCACCGGGCGAGCCGAGATCGTCGAAGAACTCCACGTTGGCCTTGTAGAAGTCCTTCCACTGGTCGGGCACATCGTCCTCGTAAAAGATGGCCTCGACCGGGCATACCGGCTCGCACGCGCCGCAGTCCACGCACTCGTCGGGGTGGATGTACAACATCCGCTCGCCCTCGTAGATGCAGTCGACCGGACATTCCTCGATGCAGGCCTTGTCCTTCAGATCGACGCAAGGCTGGGCGATCACGTACGTCACGGGTGGCTCCTCCTAGCGCTGCGAATCCCGACTTAGTATCACGGGCAGGTCAGTCCGTCACGACAACGGGGGGCGATGGTTGCCGACGGGATTCGCGCTGGTCGTGTCCATCTCGCCGCAGGATGTCGGGGCGCGCGTGTCGGTGCGGCGTCGGCTGGCGGACGGCACCATGTCCGATGCGGTGGGGATGCTGCTGCGCTGGGCGGACGGGACGCTCGCGGTGGCCCGCAAGGACGGCACGGTGACCGAGATCGCCCAGGACACGTTGCTGGCCGGGAAACGGGTGCCGCCGGCCCCGCTGCGGGCCGTCGGGAGACCCGAGCAGGTTCAGGCCCTGCAGTCGATCGCCGCCGCGGGCTGGCCGGCGGCGGAGACCGAGCAGCTCGCCGGGTGGCTGCTGCGGGCGTCGGCGGGCTGGACGCTGCGCGCTAACTCGGTGCTGCCGCTGGGTGATCCGGGCCTGCCGGTGGACCGGGCCATGGCCTTTGTCGATGCCTGGTACGCCCGCCGTGGGCTTGCGTCGGTGTACTCGGTGCCGAGCACGGCCACGGACGTGGACGAGGCGCTGGCCGCGCGCGGTTTCACCGTCGCGCGCGGCGCGGAGATCCTGGTGTTGACCGGCCCGGCCGTCGCGGTGCCCGAGCCGGCGGCGTTGGCCGGGTTGCCGCCCGCGCAACTGCTGCCCGCGCCGTCGCCGGGTTGGTTGGCGTGTTACCGCGCGCGCGGTGCGTCCATCCCGCCGGTCGGGTTGAGCGTGCTGACCGGACCGGAGCGGGTGACGTTCGCGCAGGTGGAGTGCGACGGCGAGGTGCTGGCCATCGGCCGGGCTACCGTGGCGGACGGCTGGGTGGGCCTGTCCGCATTGGAGACCGCCCCGGCCGCACGCCGGCGGGGATTGGCGCGCCATGTCGTGGGCGCGCTGGTCGCATATGGTCGAGAGCAGGGCGCCGGCAATGTCTTCCTGCAGGTGGCCAACGACAACAAGCCGGCGCTCACGCTCTACCGCGAGCTCGGTCTGACGCTGCATCACACGTATCACTACCGGGTGGCACCGGGGTCAGGGGCGACATGAGTGAGGTCCGGGAACGGTTCGCGGCTTCTGCCGCGGACCCGAACGGGCCGCTGGACCTGCCCTGTCTGTTGCTGGGCACCGAGGTCGAGCCCACCCTGGACATTGACGTGGCCCGGGCCAGGTTGGACTCACTGGCGCAGGTGGTGGGCGCCGGCCTGCCCGGCGAGGCAAATCCGGCCGCGATCGGCCGCCACCTGCGGGCCACGCTCGGTGGCGACGTCGGGTTCGCCGGGGCCACGTCGGACTACGACGAACTGCGTTCCTCGCTACTGCACGAGGTGCTGCGCTCCCGGCGCGGGCTGCCCATCCTGCTCTCGGTGGTGTGGTTGGAGGTGGCTCGCCGCATCGATGTCCCCGCCTACGGCATCGGGTTGCCGGGTCACTTCGTGGTCGGGATCGGCGACCCGGACCGGGCCACCGACCCGTCCCAGTTCGCATTGGTGGACCCGTTCGCGGGCGGCACACCGGTGACTTCCGCGGCGGTGTACCGGGCCGTCGGGCACGAGCCGACCGCACGCGACCTGCGGCCCTGGGACACCCCGCGCACGGTGTTGCGCATCCTCGCCAACATCCGCACCTGGGCCTCGCGCACCGATCGGGTGCGTACTCGACTGTGGGCGTTGGAGCTGTCGCTGCTGCTGCCCGGCTGCCCGGAGGCGCTGCGCCGTGAGCACGGCGAGACATTGGCCCGCACCGGCGAGTTCGCCGCCGCGGCCACGGCGCTGGAGGCTTTCGCGGAGCGGGTGGAGGCCGAGCACCCGTTGGTGGCCCGCTCGGCCCGTCAGGACGCGCGTACCGCCCGCTCCCGACTGAACTGAGAGAACGTCAGCCCCGCAGTGCCTCGGCCAGCCGATCCACGGCCCAGTCCACCTCGACCTCGTTGATGGTCAGCGGGGGGGCGAGGCGGATGGTGGAGCCGTGGGTGTCCTTGGCCAGCACCCCGCGCTCCATCAACCGCTCGCAGATCTCCCGGCCGGTGCCGACTACCGGGTCGATGTCGATGCCCGCCCATAGGCCCTGACCGCGCACGGCGGTGACGCCGAGCGGGGCCAACTCGGCCAGCCGGGCGTGCAACTGCGCGCCCCGGACCCGGGCTGCGGCCTGGAACTCCCCGGTGCTCAGCAGCCGCACCACCGCGCGACCCACCGCGCAGGCCAACGGGTTGCCGCCGAACGTGGAACCGTGTTGGCCGGGGCGCAGCACACCGAGCACGTCGGCGTCGGCGACCACGGCGGACACCGGCACAATGCCGCCGCCCAGCGCCTTGCCGAGCAGATACATGTCCGGCACGACATCGGAATGCTCGCAGGCGAACGTCGCGCCGGTGCGGCCGAGACCGGACTGGATCTCGTCGGCCACGAACAGCACGTTGTTCCGGGTGCAGGCCTCGCGCACCGCCTGCAGGTAGCCCGCGGGCGGCACGACAACGCCCGCCTCGCCCTGGATCGGCTCGAGCAGCACGGCCACCGTGGTGGCGTCGATGGCCGCCTCCAGCGCCGCGGCGTCGCCGTACGGGACGACCTTGAAGCCCGGGGTGAACGGGCCGAAGTCCTCGCGGGCGCCGGGGTCGGTGGAGAAGGAGACGATCGTGGTGGTGCGGCCGTGAAAGTTGTCCGCGGCCACAATGATGGTGGCCTGATCCGCCGGCACGCCCTTGACCGTGTAACCCCACTTGCGGGCCACCTTGATCGCGGTCTCGACCGCCTCGGCCCCGGTGTTCATCGGCAGCACGAGATCGGTGCCGCACAATTCGCTGAGCGAGCGGCAGAAGTCGGCGAACTGGTCG